>DASUDJ010000036.1:0-3356 GCA_036275635.1 Limnobacter sp.
ACTGGCTGGCCGTTGCATACACCGGTAGCTGGGTCATGTTCAGGAACGGCTGGTATGAGGCCCTGGAACATTCTCCCCCTCCGGCGGAAAAACCTGTGTGCCCCGTCAAACAACTGATAGGAATTTCAGTGAATGAACAAACCCGATAAAAAATCAGCACAGTCTTTCCCTGCGCTTCAACTGTTGTTGCTGGCTGGGGCCATGGCCTTGCTGGGCGGGGCCGCTCTCTGGACCGGCAGCCTGTTGTCATTTGCAATCGGGGTGGTCGCGCTTGGAGTGGCCGTTCTGGGTGTGCGGCAGGCTGGTGAGGCCCGCCACGACCAGCTGAATGCTGAAATCACCCACCTGCGAACGCGCCTGGCCCAACAGGACAAAAGCCCCGTGCAACATGCTGAATTGTCGACCCTGGCTGAAACCTGGGTACCCACCCTCAACAACCAGCTGAGCACGGCCAATTCCCAGATGGAAATGGGCATTGTGAGCCTGGCCGAGGCATTTTCGGAAATTCACAGCAAGCTGAATGAAACCGTGTCGGTCGCCAGTGGCGCAGCCGCCGTGCTGGGCAATACAAGCGGCACCGGCGGTGGATTGGCCGACCAGGTGTCCAGCAGCCTGAACAGCATGCTGGACAACATTCGAAATTCCTTCAATGAAAAGACTTCCATCATGCAGGAGGTGAAAGGCTTCATCGCATCCACGGATGAGCTGGCGAAGATGGCTGCTTCAGTAGAAACACTGGCTGCCCGCACCAACCTCCTGGCCCTGAATGCGGCCATTGAAGCAGCGCGTGCCGGTGAAGATGGCCGTGGCTTTTCGATCGTGGCTGACGAGGTGCGGAAACTGTCCATGCTGTCCGCTGAAACCGGCGTGAAAATCCGTGAACGCGTTCTGCTGATTTCAAGTGCGGCAAAGCGGGCCGGCGAGGGTGCAGCCCGCATGGAAAGCAGCGATGAAAAGGTGCTGGCACAGGCCAGTGACACCCTTCAAGGCGTGGTCTCTCAGTTTGAGCAGGTGACACAGCCTTTGCAGCAGGCCAGTGAGCAGATTATTTCCAATACCCACCAGGTGTCGTCCAGCCTGAACAATGCAGTGGTGCATTTCCAGTTCCAGGACCGGGTGTCCCAGATCCTGGCCCATATCCAGGAAAGCCTGCAGCAGATGAAGGCACAGCTGGGAAGCGGCCTGGATGGCCTGGATGTGGCGAAACTGATGCAGGAACTGGAACGCAAATACACGATGGCTGAAGAACGCGTCAACCATGGGCAGCACAACCAGGGTACCTCCGCCCCCAAGGCCAAGGCGGAGTCGGATGATTTGACCTTTTTTTAAAGAACCGGAACGAGCGAAAGCATGAGCAAAACAGTATTGATCGTGGATGACTCCACTTCCCTGCGGCAGGTTGTTTCAATGACCCTGAAAAGCCAGGGCTTTGATGTGGTGGAAGGCTGTGATGGCAAGGATGCACTCAACAAGCTGGATGGCCGGAAAATCAACCTGATCGTCAGTGACCTGAACATGCCCAACATGGATGGGCTGACCTTCGTGCGTGAAGTGAAAAAAATGGCGGCCTACAAGTTTGTGCCCATCATCATGCTGACCACGGAATCGGACGACAAGTTGAAGGCAGAAGGCCAGGCCGCCGGCCTGAAGGCCTGGATGGTGAAGCCCTTCAAACCTGAACAGATGATCGCGGCAGTGAACAAACTGGTGGCTTGAAGCCAAACGGGAGGAGAGACAAATGCACAGCGAATTGGTTTTGCAGGAAGACCCACAGCAGGTCACTGAAGTTGGGGCAGATGAAGGCCGGTACACCGAGGTGGTGCTGGAAACCCTGACGATTGCTGACTGTGCAGGCCTGGTGGATGAGATCCGCAAGTCGCTGAATGCAGGCGTCGCCGTGCGGCTGGACCTGGGTAACTGCCAGGAAGTGGACACCGCCGGAATGCAGTTGCTGGTGACGATACAGAATGACCCGGCTGTGAACCTGCGTGTTCACTGGAGCAAGCCATCGGAAGTGGTGGCCATGAAAGCGGCCCGACTGGGTTTGCAGTCATGGATCAATGCGGGCGTGGTGGAGAACTGAAGCATGGCTTTTGAACTGGACCTGGATGCCTCACGCGGCATATTTTTTACCGAAGCCCGGCAGTTGCTGGCGGAAGTTGAAAGCTACGTGCTGCAACTTGAACAGAACCCGAATGATGCGGAAGTGCTGAATGCGGCTTTTCGTGCTGCCCACACCATCAAGGGCAGTGCGGGTGTATTTGGCCTGATGGTGATTACCCACTTTGTGCATGACCTTGAAACCGTGCTGGACCGTGTGCGCAATTCCGAAATTGCATTTGATGCCAGCATGAGCACGCTGGTACTGGAATGCCGCGACCATATTTCCGAACTGGTGGACTGTATTGAAGCTGGTGGAGATGCGGAAACGGTCAGCCCTGACATGGCTGCTTCACAGGCCGGGTTGACTGCCCGCCTGAAAGCCTACCTGCTGGTTGAAGACCAGGCAGCTGCACCTGCAGCACCTGTGCAAGCCAGCGCCGGCGCTGCGGAGAGCGGCCTGAAGACCTGGCATGTGTCAGTGCGGCTTGGTCGCAGCACCCTGTGCGATGGCTTTGATCCAGCCCCCATCTTTTCTTACATGGACAGCTATGGAGAGCTGCAGGCTGTAATACCTGTGCTGGATGCCTTGCCCGGTTTTGCTGAACTGGATTCAGAAGCCTGCTACCTGGGTTTCGAGTTGCGCTTTGCAACCGATAAAGGCCAGGCAGGAATTGAAGATGCATTTGAATTCCTCACCGAGGAAAGCAAGGTGCGCATACTGCCACATGACTGCTCTCCGGCCCAATGGGATGAACTGGCCAACGCCCTGCCCGAAGGAGTTGACCGTGCATGTGAACTGCTGCAGGAGGCCGGCTTTCCAAGGCCAGCGGACATCGTGGAGCCGCAGGTGACTGGTGTTCCAGCAGTCAGTGATGCTGTTGTGCCTGCAGCAGGCAAGACGAAGGCAGCGGCCAAGGCTACACCCGCCAGTTCCTTCATTCGTGTGCCTTCAGACAAGCTCGATGCGCTCATCAACCTGGTCGGCGAACTGGTGATTGCAAATGCCGGCACGGTTGAACAGGCCAGGCATCTGAACCACACCGCCATGCTGGAATCCACCAGTGCAGTGGCGGGTCTGATTGAAGAAATTCGCGACGGCGCGCTTGGTTTGCGCATGGTGCAGATCGGCGAAACCTTCCAGCGCTTCCAGCGCGTGGTGCGTGACACCGCCATGGGCCTTGGCAAACAGATTCAACTCGAGATTTCAGGCGAAGACACTGAGCTCGACAAATCCGTTGTTGAAAAAATTGGCG
>DASUDJ010000037.1:0-5791 GCA_036275635.1 Limnobacter sp.
TTGTCATTGATCTCGGACACGTTCTTGCTCCTGGCCGGGGGATAGTCGGCGCTTTGTTTTACTTGATTGCTGCGGATCGCGCAGCTTCAAGCAATTGAACCAGATTTTTCATGAGATGCACTTTCATCTCAGACTGTGAAATTTTAACACCAATTGTGCGCAAGTCCACTGTATCCAGGCCGGCATATCCACATGGGTTTATTTGAAGGAAAGGGCCCAGGTCCATGTCCACATTCAGTGACAACCCGTGATAACTGCAACCCTTGCGGATCTTGATGCCCAGGGCGGCAATTTTCGCCAGCTCGCCCCGGTGATGGGTGTATACACCCGGCGCATTGGGCTTTCGCTGTGCATCAGCCACACCCACCTGGACAAGGGAATTGATCAGGGCCTGTTCCAGCAGCTGCACATACTCGCGCACCTTCAGTCCGTAACGGCGAAGTTCCAGCAGGGGATACACCACGATCTGGCCCGGCCCATGGTAGGTAATCTGCCCACCACGGTCTGTGTTCACCAGGGGAATGTTGCTGCGCTGCAACATGTGTGCAGGATCACCTGCAAGGCCCAGGGTGAACACCGGTGGATGCTCACACACCCACAATTCGTCCAACTGCTGGTCTGTGCGGGCCTCGGTGAAGTTTTTCATGGCTTCCCAGGTGGGCAGATAATCCACCCGGCCCAGGTCGCGGATTTGAAGAGGTGCTCCAACCTGCAGGGCGTCGGGTTGCGCAGGGCTTTCCTGTTGATGGATCATGTCAGCAGCATTCCGGATTTTCACAATTTCTTGCAGTCAGGTTGAACATGTCTTCTGAACCCATCGAATGGTTTGATATTCCCAGTGTGCTGGGCCGCAGGGCGGCATCCATACTGGGCTTGTCCAAGGTGCCCATCGTGGAACTGGATGAAAGCCACCGCCCCCTGATTCTTGCACACTTGCTGGCCTTGGGTGAAACCGACCGACGCATGCGTTTCAGTTATGCACTGGGCGATGCAGCCATTGCCAAGTACACGGCCAGCATTGATTTCGAACGCGATTCGGTTTTCGGCATATTTGGCCGGGATGATGTGCTTCTGGGTGTGGTTCACCTGGCAGCCCTGCAGACTTCACCTGAAAGCAAGGCGCCCAAGGGAGCTGAATTGGGGCTCTCATTGAATGCGGACATGCGTGGCCTGGGCCTGGGCACCCTGCTGTTCCAGCGGGCCTTGCGCAGGGCCAGGAATGAAGGCGTGGAAATGCTGTTCATCTACACCCTGATGGACAATGAGGCCATGCTGAAAATTGCGCACAAACTGGACATGGAAGTCAGAAATGCAGATGGCCAGTGTGAAGCCCACCTGAGGGTGCGCCCCGCCAGCACCACGTCTGTGGTGGGTGAGTTCGTGGATGAGCACCTGGCTGACCTGGACCACCTGTTCAAGGCTTCACTGAACCAGATTCGACGCTGGGCAGAGGAGCTGTAATCATTCAGGATGGTTTTCCGAGGGCTTTTGAGAGCCAGCCTACAGGCACAAACCGAGCGACTGCAACCAGGCGGGCGCGGGCAGCAGACCGGCTTGCCTTCCTGCCATCAACACCAGGCCCAACAGCAACAGGCCGCCACTTGTACGCAGCACCAGGGCTTCGCCTGCCCGGTTGAGCATGACTTTCCGCAGGCTGCTGACCAGTTGCAGGCCCGCTGCACTGGTGGCGGCAAACACGGCCATGATCAAGCCACCCTGGAAAGCACTGCCGGAAAGATAGGCCAGCATCAGGCCTGCCCACAACACGCCACACGGCATCAGCAGCCACAACAGGCCAGCCTTCAGGGCACTTGCAGCACTGGGTCTCTGCACACCACCCAGTTTCCTTTGCAGGGCGGGTGACAGTTGAATTCTTTCCTGCACCAGTGTGCCCAGGGTTTGGCCGCGCCACAGCAATAGCAAGGCTGAAAACAGCAACACTGCCATCAACATCCAGTTCAGGGCCTTGAACAGGCCCAGCCCGCTGGCAGCCATGTTGACCACGCCTGCGGATACGCCACCGGCCAGCACACCACCGGCGGTGTAGGCGAGAAAGCGCCCCAACTGGAAATGAAAAGGCTTTTGCAGCCAGGGCGCAGCAAACTGGCATGCGCACATGCTGCCGCAGTGGGGCATGGCCAGCAGGCCCAGTGCAAGAGCGGAAGCCAGCAGCGACAGGCTGACCATTTACAGCACCTTGCTGCGGCTGTTGGCACGCTGGTGAAAATAACGGTCAAAGACCATGGCAATTGGCCTCACGAAGAACCAGCCCAGCTTGGTGACTTCAATCCCCGTCACTTCCAGCCCGGTTGAATTGAATTTCACCAGCCCCTGGTTTTCGAATTCACGCAACTGCTGAAGCTCGGCTTCAAAATAGCTTTCGAATTCAAGCCAGTGGGCCTGTGAGAAATCAGCAAAACACAACCGCCCCTGGCACAGCAGGGCCATGATGATGCTGTAACGAACCAGGTCATCCCGATTGGACTCATGCCCGCGGAACAGGGCCAGGTGCTTGCGGTTCAGCGCATCCTCATAACGGTCCAGTTCACGGCAATTCTGCACCATCACGGAACCCACCTTGCTGATGGCGCTTACTCCAAGGCCGATCAGGTCTGCATCCGGCTGGGTGGTGTAACCCTGGAAGTTGCGGTGCAACCTGCCCTGTCGCTTGGCCACGGCCAGTGGGTCCTGCGGCTTGGCGAAATGATCCATGCCGATGTAGTCGTAACCGGCGTCCTGCATGCGCTCAATGGCCTGGGCCAGCAAGGCCACGCGGCCTGCCGCATCTGGCAGGTCTGCCTCATGAATCCGCCGCTGGGGCTTGAAACGGTCGGGCATGTGGGCATAACCGTACAGGGCCACGCGATCCGGCGAAATGCTGACCAGCCTGTCCAGTGTCTCTGCGAAACGCTGCGGGTTCTGCCTTGGCAAACCGTAGATCAGGTCCACGTTGATTGAATCAAACTCCAGGCGACGGGCGGCTTTCATCAGTTTTTCAACCGATTCGAAACTCTGCTCCCGGTGCACTGCTTTCTGCACCTGCGGATCAAAGTCCTGCACACCGAAACTGATGCGGTTGAAGCCAATGCTGCGAAGGCTCAGCAGCCGGTTTTCATCCACGGTGCGGGGGTCCACCTCGATCGACATTTCCAGGTTGGCGGCAAATGGAAAAATTCGTTTCAGGTTCTGCACCAGGCCCAGCAGTTCTTCATCATTCAGAAACGTGGGTGTGCCACCACCCATGTGGAACTGGGTGACCGGTGTCAGGTTGCCTTCAGCCATTTTTGCAATCAGCAAGGCCTCACGATTCAGGCACTGCAGGTAGTGCTCAACCCGGTCATGCTTTTTTGTCACGACCTTGTTGCATGCGCAGTAGTAGCACACCGACTCGCAGAATGGCACATGCACATACAGCGACAGGGGGCGCCGCAGCCCGCCCAGGGAACGGCTTTTCAGTGCATCTTCAAACTCGACCGAACCCACTGACTCGGTACAGTGGTCGATTGTCGGATAACTGGTGTAGCGGGGCCCGGGCACATCATGCCGGGCCAGCAGCTGGTCCAGGTTCGTGGTGCCGCAATCCGCTGTTTCGGTGTGTTGTGCTGCACTGAAAGGAACAATGATTGCAGTCATGATGGTGGCCTGTTTTCTGTTTATACGCCAACATGGTGCATGCCCTTTGCGCGAACCGCTTTGATCTGCATCAAGCCTTGCGTAAAATGAGCGGGTACTCATATTTAAAGGTGAATACATCCATGCTGAACCAGGCCTGTACCTTCACCCTCCAGGAACTGAAGAAGAATTGCTCCAACTGCAATTTGAAAGAACTGTGCATGCCCGTGGGCCTGAGTCCCGAGGAACTGCAGCGCCTGGATGACCTGGTCAGCATCCGCCGCAAGGTGGCCAAGGGCCAGAACCTGTTTCGTACCGGCGAAGAATTCACTTCCCTGTATGCCGTGAAAACAGGCACCTTCAAGACCCTGGTGAACAACCAGGACGGCACTGACCAGGTCATCGGCTTTCAGATGACTGGTGAACTGCTGGGCCTGGATGGATTGGGCACAGGCACCCACATGTGCGATTCGATTGCACTGGAAGACAGCGAAGTGTGCACCATTCCCTATTCAAGACTGGATGAACTGGCCCAGCAGTTTCATGCATTGCAGATGCATTTCCACCGCATCATGAGCCGCGAGATTGTGAAAGACCAGAATGCCATGCTGCTGTTGGGCAGCATGCGTGCGGAGCAGCGCCTGTCCGCATTCCTGATGAACCTGGCAGAGCGCCAGAAGGCCCGTGGTTTTTCAAGCAAGGACATGGTGCTGCGCATGACACGCGAGGAAATTGGCAGTTACCTGGGCATGAAAATCGAGACAGTCAGCCGCACACTCAGCAAGCTGCAGAAAGACGAGTTGATCCGGATTGACCAGAAGAACCTGAGCATACTTGATGCGCCCGCACTTCAGAGACTGGCCACGGGCAGAGCCTGCTAGACAGGAATTACCGCCCAGTTGAATCAGCCCTTGTATCAATCTGCCCTTGTATCGGCAACAGACTGATTCTGTTCCACTGTAAAACCCAGTTTTTTGTGGGGCACCACCTGCGTGGCCTCGGGGTCGGCCATTGCAATTGCCAGTGTTGCAAAACCTGCAAGCACCACGCTGGCTGGCAAACCCAGCACCAGCCACATCCAGGGCTGTTTCATCATGGACTGTTTTTCATCATTCATGCTGTTCTCCAGACAAAATTTATTGGCGGGGCGCCAGAAACACGGCTGGCTCTTCAACTGTTTCCAATGACCTTTGTTCGGCTGGATCTGCTGTACTGCGTGCGCTCCGCACCTGGAACAGGATGTCGTTTGAGCCTGGCTTGACTGCGTCAGCATCGGCCTGGACATGCACCACGATCCAGCGGCTTTCGGTGGGAGTCAGCACCACTGAACCTGTTTCGACCACCTTGAAGTCTTGTTTATCAGCAGCCAGGTGAACCTGTACCTCCAGTGGAAATTCGCTGGCATTCATCAGGTTCAGGCGGTACACATTTTCAATTGCACCGTCTTCTGCGAGCCTGTAATTCACGGTGCGGTCACGCACCACGTCCACACGCAGGTCATCCCGCATGGCGATTGCTGTGGCCATGCCAGCAATCAGGGTCCAGACCACGGCGGTGTAAAACAGCACCCGCGGCCTGAAGGCCCGGCGCAGCATCTGGCGGGTACTCCAGCCCATCTGGACACCATTCTGCGTGCTGTAACGCACCAGCCCCCTTGGGTAGCCCATCTTGTCCATGACCTGGTCACACACATCCACGCAGGCTGCACAGCCGATGCATTCATATTGCAAACCCTTGCGGATATCAATGCCAGTGGGGCAAACCTGCACACACAAGGTACAGTCGATGCAGGAGCCCAGCTTTTCAGCAACAGGATCGGTTTTTCGGCTGCGATTGCCCCTCGGTTCGCCACGCTGCGCATCATAGGTGACCAGTAACGTATCTTTGTCGAACATGGCGCTTTGAAAACGTGCGTAGGGGCACATGTACTTGCACACCTGCTCACGCATGAAGCCGGCATTACCGAAAGTTGCGAATCCGTAAAACAGAATCCAGAAGGTGTCCCAGGGCCCGATGCTGAAGGTCATCAGTTGACCTGTCAGCTCGCGGATGGGTGTGAAGTAGCCCACGAATGTGAAGCCTGTCCAGGCTGCGATGAGCAGCCACACCGAGTTTTTGGCCACAGCACGCCAACTGCGGTCAAAATTCCACGGCCCTGCCATGCGGCGCAAGCGGGCAC
>DASUDJ010000038.1:0-5568 GCA_036275635.1 Limnobacter sp.
GGTGGCGCCGCCCGCAAATGAAAAAACTGTGGCGGTTAACGCCCTTCGTGCTGGTGGCCATGCTGGTGCTGCTGTGGAATTTTCCGGGGTATGTGCTGACCGGAAAAATCGAAACGGCCACGCAGGGCAAAGTGCGGATTCTCAGCAGCAGTGGCTCGGTGTGGGCAGGGCAAATGCAACTGGGGCTTTCTGACGGCAGCCGAGTGTATGCTGTACCTGAACCTGCCCGGTGGCGACTGCAGTTCTCCTCTTCTGAACACTGGGCTGCAATCGCAATTGAACATGCAAATTTGGTGATGCCGCTGCATCTGGGTTTCGACGGCACCGGTATTACTGTGACTGGGGGTGAATTGCGACTTCCAGCCGCATGGCTAGTTGCACTGGGTGCGCCGTTCAATACGATTCGACCAGAAGGCCTTCTGCAATTAAGCTGGGCGAGGTGGGAAACAGGGGAAAACCTGCAGGCCTCGCTGAAATGGCTGGATGCGCAATCCGCCCTGTCCAGCATTCGCCCGCTTGGTGAATACCTGCTGAATGTTTCCGGCAGCCCGCAAGCCGGTATCCAATTGAGCCTGGTTACCAGCAAGGGACCGCTGACACTGGAAGGAAATGGGCAGTGGACCGCGGCGCGTGGGCTGGAATTCACAGGCCATGCGAATTCGGATGAAGGCAGCAAAGAGGCATTGACCGGGCTTCTGAGCCAGATGGGTAGACAGGAAGGCGGCCGTTACCGCCTGGGATTATTTTAATGACAGATGCTAAGACAAGAGGAACAGTGAGCTTGAACACTGCACATATCGGGCGACTGAAGCGCTCATTGCTCAGCCTGACGGTGGCCACCCTGTGCCTGGGCCTGGGAATGGCCAGTCATGCCCAGAACACTGGCGGCACCCTGAAGGGCCAGCCCCAGAACAGCCGGGATGACAGGTTTGCACTGAACTTCGTGAATGCGGAAATTGATGCAGTGGTGCGTGCAATTGGTTCATTCACCAATCAGACCTTCGTGGTAGACCCCCGGGTGCGGGGCACGATTTCATTGGTGTCTCCAGAGCCGCTGAGTGCAAAGGATGCGAAAAATGCACTGCTGGCTGCACTTCGACTGCAGGGGTTCACGATCGTGGAAAGCGGCGGAATTGCCAGGGTGCTGCCTGAAAATGATGCCAAGGTGCAGGCCGACAACAATGTGGACCCGCGAAAGGCCATGAACCAGAGTGGCAATGCAATCGTGACCCAGGTGTTCCAGCTGAACTATGAATCAGCCACTGCACTGGTGCCGGTTCTGCGCCCCCTGATTGCACCGAACAACACGATTGCCGCCTACCCGAACAACAACACGCTGGTGATCACCGACTATGCCGACAACCTGCAGCGGATTGCGCGGATTATTGCCAGCATAGATGGCCCGAATTCCGGCGACCTGGAGGTGGTGCAGCTTGAACATGCGCTGGCCGTGGACTTGGCGGCCATCCTGGGGCGCATGCTGGATGAAGGCAACCGCGGCACCGGTGCGGCAGTGGATGCCGGGCAACGCCTGTCAGTGATGGCAGACCCCCGCACCAATACACTCTTGCTGCGCACCCCCAGCAAAGCGCGCCTGAACCTGGCCCGCGCCCTGATTGCCAAACTGGACCAGCCCACCAAGCAACCCGGCAATGTGTGGGTGGTGTACCTGAAGAATGCCGAAGCCGCCAAACTGGCCAAGACCCTGCAGGCAGTGCTTAGCAGCAGCCCGATTTCCGACAACAGCAACCAGGGCCTCAGCAACCTGTCATCCACGGGAGGCAATGGCGCGGGACTCAGTGGCGACACCAGCAACACCAACAACAGCACCCGCAACATCACCAACGGCAGCCCCGGCCTGGGCTCCAGCAGCCTGGGCTCTTCGCTGGGCGGTGGGTCGAGCAGGCAGATGAGTTCAGCCTCAGGCAATGTGGAACTGAACAGCGGCGGCATCGTGCAGGCTGACCCGTCAACCAACTCGTTGATCATCACCGCACCGGAACCGGTGTACCGCAACCTGCGTTCCATCATTGAAAAGCTGGATGTGCGCCGCGCCCAGGTGTTTGTTGAATCCCTGATTGTTGAGGTATCGACCGACAAGGCGGCGGAATTCGGCATCCAGTTCCAGGGGCTTTCCGGCGTCGGCTCGGATGGGGTTCGCGTGATCGGCGGCACCAATTTCAATGCGCCGAATTCCGGCAGCAACATCCTGGGTGCAGCCACCAACCTGGGCTCGGTGGGCCGGGGCCTGAACATTGGTGTGATTGATGGCCAGGTGAACATTCCCGGCGTGGGCACGATTTCCAACCTGGGCTTTTTGGCCCGGGCGCTGGAAAGCAAGGCCAACGCAAACATCCTGTCGACACCGAACATCCTGACACTGGACAATGAGGAAGCCAAGATCGTGATCGGCCAGAACGTGCCTTTCATCACCGGGCAGTTCACCAATACCGGCGGCAACGGCGCCACGGTCAACCCTTTCCAGACAATTGAACGGCAGGACGTCGGGCTGACCCTGCGGGTGCGGCCGCAGGTGTCTGAGGGTGGCATCGTGAAGCTGGGCATTTTCCAGGAAGTGAGTTCGGTGGTGGATGCGACGAATGTGTCGGGCATCATCACCAACAAGCGTTCAATCGAAAGCAATGTGCTGGTTGAAACCGGAAACATCATTGTGCTGGGCGGCCTGGTGGAAGATCGCGTGACCGGCAATGAGGAGAAAGTGCCCGGCCTGGGCGATGTGCCTGTTCTCGGGCAGTTTTTCCGTTACGACAACCGCCGCCGCCAGAAAACCAACCTGATGGTGTTCCTGCGGCCAGTGGTGGTGCGCAATGAAGACCAGGCACAGGGCATTGTGACCAACCGGTATGATTACATGCGCCAGCAACAGCAGGAAAACCAGCCGCAGCGCCGGTTCGGCCTGCCCAACATGGAGGCACCGGTGCTGCCATCCCGCAAGCCTGCGGACCGTTCCCAGCCGAATGCAGCAGCACCTGTGCAGGGCAAGGCGGCAGAACCTGTGAACCTGGCGCCGAAAAGCCGGGTGCTGGTGGTTCCCAAGGCGAATCAAGGTGGTACAGGAGGCACTGCACCCTGATGGAATTGAGCTTCAATCCCCAGACAGTGGGTCGCCTGAACTACGGTTTTGCGCGGCAGAACCAGGTGCTCTGCCTGGAAGCGCAGGCTGAAGTGTGGAAGCTGGCTTTCAGCCCGCGCACGCCCAGCCATGCCCTGATCGAGGCACAACGTGTGGCACCTTGCCCGATCGACTGGGTGTTCTGTGAAGATGCAATTGCGCTGGAAAAAACCATCAACCTGGCCTATTCCAACCAGGAAACCAGTGCGGCAGCCGTGGCTGATGAAGTGGCAGGGGACCTGGATCTGAGCCAGCTGATGCAGGACATTCCTGCCGTGGAAGACCTGCTGGAAACGGAAGATGACGCCCCCATCATCCGCATGATCAATGCCCTGCTGACCCAGGCCAGCCGGGATGGCGCATCCGACATCCACATTGAAGCCTTTGAAACCCACTCGGCTGTGCGCTTCCGGGTGGACGGCACCCTGCGGGATGTGCTGCAACCGCGCCGAGAGCTGCACTCCGCACTGATTTCCCGCATCAAGATCATGGCCAGCCTGGACATTGCAGAAAAACGCCTGCCGCAGGATGGCCGCATCACGCTTCGAATTGGCGGCAAACCAATGGATGTGCGGGTGTCCACGCTGCCCACCGGCCATGGTGAACGGGCGGTGCTGCGATTGCTTGACAAAGAGGCGGGCCGACTTGAACTGAGCCGGCTGGGTATGCCGGAGCACACCCTGAAGGAAATGGACCGGCTGTGCAACATGCCACACGGCATCATCCTGGTGACAGGCCCGACGGGATCAGGCAAAACCACCACCCTGTATGCGGCGCTTTCGCGGATTGACTCATCCAGCACCAATGTGATGACAGTGGAAGACCCGGTTGAATACGACCTGCCCGGCATCAGCCAGACGCCGGTGAATTCAAAAATCGACATGACTTTTGCAAAGGCCCTGCGCGCCATTCTGCGGCAGGACCCGGATGTGATCATGATCGGTGAAATCCGCGACCTGGAAACAGCCCAGATTGCGGTGCAGGCATCACTGACTGGCCACCTGGTGCTGGCCACCCTGCACACGAATGACTCGGTGAGTGCAGTCACCCGGCTGGTGGACATGGGTGTGGAACCTTTCCTGCTGTCCTCCAGCCTGCTGGGTGTGCTGGCCCAGCGACTGGTGCGCCGCCTGTGCCCCCACTGCAAGACCAGCTCATTGGACGACCAGGGCCAAACCCACTGGCATGCACGCGGCTGTGAACAGTGCGGCCACACCGGCTACATCGGCAGAACGGGTGTGTATGAGCTGTTTACCCTGGATGATGAGCTGCGCAGCATGGTGCACAATGAAAATTCCGAGGCGGAAATGCGCCAGAAGGCGCAGGCCAAGGGCATGAAGAACATGCGGGAAGACGGACAGCGCTGGGTCGAGACTGGCACCACCACGCTGGAGGAATTGCTGCGGGTTACCCGGGACTGAGCGGAAGCAGGCTGACACATGGCAGTTTTTCGATATGAAGCGCTGAATGCAGAGGGAAAAACCGTCAAGGGTTCCATGGAGGCGGATTCACCGCGCGCCGCTCGCAACCAGATGCGCATGCAGGGCATGACCCCGATTGAAGTGCTGGAGGTGGGTAGCACGAAAATGACCGGCAAGAAGGCCGGGCGTTTCGAGCGCGAACTCAGCAACCGGGAGGTGGTGCTGCTGACCCGGCAGCTGGCCAGCCTGCTGCAGGCGCGCCTGGCCTTGGCCCAGGCCCTGGCGGCGCTGGTAGAACAGGCTGAAAAACCCCTGGTGCGGGAACGCATCAACAGCATCCGCTCCGAAGTAGTGGCTGGTACACCCCTGAACCAGGCCCTGGCCCAGTATCCAAAAGCCTTTCCTGAAATGTATGTGGCCACAGTGGCTGCAGGCGAGAACACCGGCGACCTGGGAGGCGTGCTGTCCAAGCTGGCAGACGCCCTGGAAGCCCGGCAGGCCCTGCAGCAAAAGGTGAGCGCGGCATTCATTTACCCGGCCATCGTGACCTTTGTGGCCCTGATGGTGGTGATCGGGCTGCTGACCTACGTGGTGCCGCAGGTGGTCACTGTATTCGAGAACACCAACCAAGCGCTTCCAACCCTCACCGTGGTGATGATTTCAATTTCCGACCTGCTGCGCGACTGGGGCTGGCTGATGGCCCTGGCCATCGCAGTGGCGGTCTACCTGTTCCGCAATGCACTGAAGCGCAAGGCTTTCCGGCTGAAGTTTGATGAAACCGTGTTGACAATTCCTGCTGTCGGCCCTTTCATCCGCGCAGTGAACACGGCCCGACTGGCCTCCACCCTGTCCATTCTCGTGGGCAGTGGGGTGCCCATCCTGAAAGCACTTGCGGCCGCAAACCGCACACTCGGCAATTCTGCCCTGCAACTGGCCATGCTGGATGTGCAGGAACGCGTGAAGGAAGGCAGCGGGCTCAGCAAGGCCCTGGGGAAAAGCGACCTGTTCCCGCCC
>DASUDJ010000039.1:0-4983 GCA_036275635.1 Limnobacter sp.
AACACCCTCCTCCGACATTTTCTCGGCCACGGCCGCCTTGCTGGCGGATTTCATCAGGCGCTTGGTGGTCAGCAAGCCTGGCAACGGCAAATCAAGCAGTTTCTTCACCTGCGCCTGCACATGGGCTTCCAGGGCTTCGGGTTCCAGCACATCGGAAACTATGCCGGTGTCATAGGCTTTCAATGCGCTGAACATGTCGCCCAGCAACAGCAGCTCGGCAGCCTTCTGATAACCGGCAGACATGGGCAGCAAGAGGCTTGAAGCAGCCTCGGGGCACAGGCCCAGTTTGGTGAAGGGAACGGAGAACTTTGCCGTGCTGGCGGCATACACCAGGTCACAATGCAGCAGCATGGTGGTGCCGATGCCGATGGCCAGGCCCTGAACCTGCGCAACCACGGGTTTGGGGAACACGGAAATCATGCGAAGGAAACGGAACACCGGCGCATCCAGGTCGGTGGGTGGACTGTTCAGAAAATCGCCCAGGTCATTTCCAGCAGAGAAACAGTTTTCATGGCCCTTGATCAGCACCACTTTCACGCTGCTGCTGTGGGTGGCATCGCGGAATGCATCACCGAGTGCGGTGTACATGGCGTTGGTGAAGGAATTCTTGCGATCAGGCCGATTGATGGTGATGGTCAACAGGCCGTTGCTGATGTCTGTCTGGATGTCCATGTGTTCAAAAGAAATGGTGATTACCTCCACATCTTACACAGAGACGCGCATAAAGTGACCAGCCGGTAATATGGCGAGCAGCTTCTTCAGCAACGCTGACAAAAAAGTCCGAAATTATCCAGACTATTCATCTTATTTCACAAAAACACCGCTTGCACAATGGGCAAGTTCACCTGCCTGCTTGATGAGCGGGCAGATGTGGGCATGCTCGGCATCAGAACCGATAGGTGGCAGAAATCCTGAAATTGCGCTCTGGTTGCAGGTGGATGTTGTTGCCGTGGGTGAAGTAAACACGTTCATTGGTCAGGTTGCCCAGGTTGGCCTGCCAGGACCACGGGCCTTCGCTGTATCCGGCCGCAAGATCATGCCGGGTGTAGGACGGCAGATTGAAATCTGCATTGGCCGAGGATGAGCGGCGTTCATCTGCATAGGCCATTCCGTACCCCACCCACCAACCGGGCAAGGCAGCTGGCTTGTATTTTGTCCATGCTGTCAGGCTGTGCTGTGGTGCATCCACCAGTACACGGCCCACTTGCGCGGGATTGCTGTCGCGCGTGGTTTTCGCATCCATGTTGGCATAGCCCAGCAGGATGTCCCAGCGCGGTGAAACAGCGCCAGCCAATTCGATTTCCAGGCCCTCGCTTTGCTGTTCGCCGGCCAGTATGGAACGGTTGCCACTGGGATCGCTTGGGTCGGGTGTCTGCACATTGCGCTTGGTGATGCTGAATACGGAGGTGGTGATCCGCAGGCGGTCAGGAATCAGTTCATGCCTCACACCCATTTCAATCTGCCTGCTTTTCTCGGGATCATCAAACAGGTTGCCGGCTGCATCTGAAAACAGGTTGGGTGAAAAGCCGGTAGAAAAGTTGGCGAACAGGTCGGTGTGTTTTACGGGTGTCCACACAACTCCAAGACGGGGACTGAAGCCGCGGCTGTCGGCTGCAGCATATTCAGCAGAGCCGTCGGCAGCCCTGTAATATCCCTTGGTCTGGTCAAGCCTCAGCCCCATCAAGGCGCGCCACTGCGGGGAGAACTGGGTTTGCCAGTCGGCGTAAATTGCCTTGAAGCGATTGCCATAGGTTTCAGGCGGGTAACTGTCTTGAAGTTCGGATTCAGTCGGGAAGCTGTAGCCACCATAGACCGGGTTGAACACATTCAACGCAGGTATGTCACGTGCCGGGTCGGCCACTTGCCTGAAACCATATTCACGCCCGGTTTCACCCACTTCAAAGCCAAACAGCGCCTTGTGCTCAAGGCCCGCCAACTTGAATGTACCCAGCAGCTCATGTTGAAGCGCCCAGCTGTCCTCCTTCTGGTAGGAGGAAAAATAGCTTCGCTCAAGATTGCCCGCCCCGTCAATGTCATTCACACCGGCATTGATTTCAAAACTGCGCGATCGGGTCTGGTTTGTGCCTGCCCGCTGGCGGAAGGTCCATGACCCATCCCCCAGCCTGTGCTGCAGGGTGTAGAAAAAGTTGGTAGATTCGTTTTTGGAAAGCGGCTGGTTTGGCTCGCCTGCAGAGAAACTTTCCGGCAGACTGAGGATGAACTGCCGCGGCGGCAACCCCCGGTTGAAGCGGTAGTCATTCCGCAGGTAACCCAGTTCCAGGTCGACCGTGGTTTTGTCACTCAACACCAGGGTGAGGGCTGGTGCAATTGCGAAACGGCGGTTCTTGTCAAAATCGCGGTGTTCCTCATTGCCTTCAACGCTGAGGTTCAGTCGGCTCAGCACTTTTCTGGATGCGTCAAGGGCACCCCCCAGGTCGACATCCAGTCGCTGGGTGTCAAAGCTGCCAAGCGTCAGCCGGGTTGAGGCCATTGGATCAGCCACCGGCCGCTTTGTGACAATGTTCAGGGCGCCGCCCGGCTCAGCCAGGCCGAATTGAACGCCGGCAGGCCCGCGAATGACTTCAATGCTTTCAATGTTTCCGGAATCAACCGGAATACCAAAGCCTGAAAACCTGAAGCCGTTGATGAAGGTGTCAAAGCTCTCGAAGCCGCGCACCCGGATGCCAGCGCTGCGGCTGGCGTAGGCAGGCGACACGGGGCGCACGCCGGCCAGGGATTCAATTGCCTCATGAACAGAAAGAATGTTTCGGTCCTCCAGCAACTGGGCCGGCAGGATGTTGATGGTCTGCGCCTGCTCCCGAACCGTGGCGGGCAGGCGACTGATCCCGGTGGAGGGTCGAACAGCCATCAATCCTTCGCTTTCCGTGGACTGGCTGTCGCGTTCCATTTCGGCTGAGACAGAGACAGCAGGCAATGTGCCCCGGCTGGGCGAAGATTCCTCAGCAATGGCAATCTGAACAGGGGTAGAGAATGAAAGTGCCACAGCAATGGAAAGCGGGTGAAGACGGAGCCGGGTGGACATGATGAAGAAGGGAAGCCTTAAATAAATGAAAATGAGAATAATACCTGTTTACATTTATTTATGCCAGAGTTAGAGGCAACCACTTCAACGCCAGGACGCTTCATAACCATGGGACTACATGCGTTCAGTGGAAAACTTTCTTTCCCCGGAGAGAGAATCTCGCAGGGGCTAACTCGAAAGAGGCACTGTTCGGACTCCTGCTTATCAAAAGTTTTTAACCTTGCAGAATCCTGGTTACAGTGCCATTTCTTTTACACAGTCGGAAACCCATGGCTCTGGCACTATGTGAATTCAAGCTGAACGGAAAAGCGATCAGTCAACTAAATATCAAATTCAACTACAGGAATATTCAAGTACCGGCATTTTCAGGGCTGAGTTCAGCCAGAAACGACTCAAAGAAAATGTGTTTACCTGATATGGGTGCCATTCCAAAAGGAAGTTACTACATCGTAGATCGTGAATCTGGCGGACGTCTGGGGTGGCTTTTTGATCGAATGCAAAACAGGTCAGAGTGGTTTGCCCTTTACGCAATAGACTCGAAAATTGATGATCAAACCTTGTGCAATGGAATTATACGAGGTCAATTTCGACTCCATCCAGCCGGTGTGCTAGCCACTAGCAGAGGCTGTATTACGTTGCCCAATATGGCTGACTACGAACTCATCAGAAATGAGTTGAGAAGCAACGGAAAATTCAAGGTTGGCAGAGCTGGTCTTGAAGCATATGGCATGCTTACCGTGTCATGAGAACCAAACGAATTGCTGCGATTCATTTCCTGGTTAAAACAGTCCTCTTTGTTGGACTGTTTATAACACTGACCCGCTGGATTGTGTCATGCACCGGAACGTCCCCACTGCTGCTCATCCCAGTTGATAGGTACATCGAAATTCAAAAGTATTTCGGGGTGACCTGCTGTGAATCGGCGGCTGACTTCGACTTGAATCTGTCAATGATCATCGCGTTCCCCCTGACCGTCCTCGCGTTTTGGCTGGGGGCGCGTTTAGTGCGTATGATTCAAAATAGATTCGGCGCACACAAACTTCTATGAAAAAAAGCACAACCCCTTGATCAAGGGCTGTGCTTTTTGGTTGCAGGAAACTGCGGTATTACACGCGTTCGAAAATACCTGCTGCACCCATGCCGGTGCCGATGCACATGGTCACCATACCGTATTTCAGGTTGTGGCGACGCAGTGCGTGCACCACGGTGGCTGCACGGATTGCACCGGTGGCACCCAGTGGGTGACCAAGAGCGATAGCTCCACCCATCGGGTTCACTTTTGCTGGATCCAGATCAAGATCCTTCATCACAGCCAGTGACTGGGCAGCGAAGGCCTCGTTCAATTCAAACCAGTCGATGTCGCTGGTTTTCAAGCCAGCGGTTTTCAGCACGGCAGGAATGGCTTCCTTGGGGCCGATGCCCATGATTTCCGGTGGTACACCGCGCACTGCGAAACCACGCCACTTGGCCAGTGGGGTGAGGTTGTAGCGCTTCACGGCTTCCTCAGAGGCCAGGATCAGTGCGCCTGCGCCATCGCTCATCTGCGAACTGTTGCCAGCGGTTACGGAACCCTTGGCCGCGAATACGGGCTTCAGCTTGGTGAGACCTTCAATGGAAGAGTCAGCACGGGGGCCTTCGTCCAGCTTCACTTCCTTGGTGCTGGTCTTGATTTCGCCAGTCGACAGATCAGGCGTTGCCTTCACCACGGTGAAGGGTGTGATTTCATCATTGAACTCGCCAGCCTGCTGGGCTGCGATGGCCTTCTTGTGGCTGTTCAGTGCGAACTCGTCCTGTGCATCACGGCTGATGCCCCATTGCTGGGCCACTTTCTCGGCAGTCATGCCCATGCCGTAGGCAATGCCCAGGTTCTCATCTTTCTCGAAAATCGCATTGTTGAAAGATGGCTTGTTGCCGCTCATGGGCACCATGCTCATGCTTTC
>DASUDJ010000040.1:0-2275 GCA_036275635.1 Limnobacter sp.
ATTCCGGCGATGCCATTGAACGATTTCAGCAAGGCTGGCTTTCAGAAATGCGGATTGTTCATCCGTGAAGTCGACCTTGCTGCCGAGGTAGGTGTAGGCCACTGCGGGTGCGTTGTTGTAACCCAGCCGTATGGCGCTGCAGGCACCCACCAGCACCATGGACACAGCCAGCAGCAAGGTTTTCAGCAGTGGACGTGTTTTCATGAGAGACCCCACCTGACATTCTCTTGATCGAAGAAATAGGACAGGTGGTCAGGCTTTTTGTTCACCACATCATGAAATCAAACTGTTGCCAATTCCGCTAGATGTTGCGGTTCACGAATTCCTTGATGGCCAATGCACAGGGGTAGGGTGTTTCAATCATGGGCAAGTGGCCCACATCATCAAACAGGCACATCTCCGCCCGCTTGATCAGGCGCTCGAATTCATAGGCGCAGCTCAGGTGAAGCACTTCATCCTGCTTGCCCCACATCACCAGCGTGGGCGCGGCGATGTCTTCAAACGTGGCCTTGGTGTAGTCAGGCCGACGGCTCAGCATTTCCTGGAAAAGGAAGCTGTTCACATCCCGGCGGTGAATCAGCTCCGTGGCCGAGAAGAATGCGGCAGATGCGGCCAGTGCCCGGTTGTGGAACACCAGGTCTGTCAGCTTCATCACATCCATGGGTGCACGGGGTACCAGGCGGTTCTTGCCCCGCAACACTTCACGGATGAAATCGGTTTCCTCTTTGCCGGGCAGACCCAGCGCATCCATCAACACCAGGCTGGTGACCATCTCCGGAAAACGAGCGGTCAACAGGCCTGCAAGCGCACCGCCCATGGAGTTGCCCACCACGTTGACCTTGTGCACGCCAATCTCTGTCAACCAGTCGTGCAGGCGCTCGGTCTGGTCTTCCAGGCCGTACTGGCTTTCGGGATTGAAGCCGCTCTCGCCCCAGCCCGGCAAATCTGGCACCAGGATGCGGAACTGGCCCGCAAAGAAGGGCAGCAGTGGCAGCCAGTGTTCCTTGGCGGCTGCAAAGCCATGCAGCAGCAACAGCGCCGGGCTTGTGGGGTTGCCGGTTTCCAGCCAGACGAGTTTGTCTTTACCCACGCCGATGCGCTTCCTGTGCACGCCCATCAGGCCACCATACCAGGGGTTCAGGCGGGTGAGGCTGAACAGCTTGGGTCGCCAATCCTTCAGTTTTTCGGGGTCAATCGGGGGTGCATGGCGCAGGAAAGCTTCGCCAACATGGTCGAAATACTGGTCCACCAGCTTTGCACCTTCGCTGATCGGGGTGATTTCCTTGCCTTTTGATTTTCGGACTGGTTTAGCCAAGTTGACCTTCTTGTTTTTTTAAAGTTATCGGTGAGGGTAGCCCAATATACTTCGAAAGGTTACAAAAAATGTAAAAAAATGCAAATTACGTTAACCTTGGTAATGCAGGTTTCCATCTTTTGGTTTTTTACTTACATGGGGCTTGCATGGCTGGTGCATGCCGTGAACCAAGGCCGGAAAGACTGGTCTATTCAGCTGGGTTAAACTAGGTTCTTGCTCGCCTTCTGGCAACACCAGGGAGATGGAATGATGGGGCTTTCCAGAATGATGTGGTTTGCAATGCTGGGCAGTTTGTTGCTGACCAGTGGCTGTGCATCCATGTACAGCGTGCGCCCGGTTGTTGCAAGCGACCAGGTGCCAGTTCAGAACCAGGGTTTTGAATCGCTCAGCTCCAGGAAGAAGCACATTGTGCAGGTTGGGTCAATTTACAATTCCATGCGCCAGTTCGACAACCCGCGCTTTCATGTCACCTTTGTCAACCAGGGCAAGAGTCCGCTTGAATTCTCAAGCAAGAACATCACGGTGATGCTGAATGGCGAAGCGGCCAGCGTGCTCAGCTATGAGGCCCAGTTGCAGGATGTGCAGAACCGCATGTCCTATTACGGTTTTCGGATTCCGATTTTTGCCAGTCCGTTTTACCACCCACCTTTTTACCGCGGTTTTCATGGCACCGGCGTTTTTTTCCAGAGCGATATTCACGACAGGCTGGATCTGCAGCAGGCAATTGCCGATCTTGAGCGAATTCAGAAATACAGCCTGAAGCCCAGCGTGGTGCGCCCGGGCGAGCAGGTACAGGGTGAGATCGTGGTGGCCAGGAAACTGACGGCCAGCAGCGCGCAGAATATCCAGGTGCTGGTGAATGTGGATGAAGACCGTCACCAGTTTGAATTCGGTTACCTGCAAACCAACTAGCTGTTCAGCCAACCCGGGTGTTCACCGGGTTGACTCATCAACTGCCGT
>DASUDJ010000041.1:0-5329 GCA_036275635.1 Limnobacter sp.
TGAGCGAAGGGCAACCCAGCCTTGGCATTGAAATCGTGGACAAGAACAACCAGCGTGAGCTTTTCCTGCAGGGTGATGCTGCGGAACGTTTCCGGGAAGAAGTCAGATACCTGGCCGCGCAGGAACCCGACCTGGACGACATTGAGGCCTTCATTGAGGGCTACAAGCCCTGGATGCAGCAGCCTGTAACCCTCCATTGATGTTTCAGTCCCTGCCGAGAGGCGGGGAATCCACTGCGGACCCCGCGTGGTGTTGAGGCCCGCTCAGTCCGAATCGTATGTTACTGGCTGAGTGGTTCATAGCTTTCTCAGCGCGAAGCGTTTGTCACAGGCTGATTTGTTTATAGCCCTCTCAGCGCGAATCCCAAGTCTTCGCCCGAAAACCTGTATTTCCCTTTTTGAAATTCAACCTGACTCACCTCGCCCCGCAAAAAGGCGCGGCGGGGTCTCGGTGCCGGCCCTTGGCCGACCGTGGCGGTTGAACTTCAAGCGGGCAGGTTTTCCTGAAGGCGAAGCGCTTGGGATCTCGCTGCTGAGTGGGCTGAACACTGGCAGTGAAATTGCGTACTGAGTGAGCTTACATACCGACCGTGACAACGTGCTGATGAGTGAACTGAGCACCGGCGCAGACTTGGCGAGTTGAGTGCAGTGACTCGGCGCGACTGTCCTGACAGTGCTGACCGGGCTGATGCAGCTTGTGTCTGCTGCCGAGTAATCACCGGTGCTGGTTTAGCCTACACGGCATGGTGCTGGCCTGCTTTCGCACTTTCAGAAAAGCGCCCCGCTTGAAGCTGGCGTCAATGCTCGCCACAAGGCGAAGCCTTGGGCGACACCTGCGGCCCGACCATGCTTTTTTGTCGGGCTGGGGTGAATTGAAAGCCGGGCTTCAAGAAGGGAAAAAGCGGTTTTCGTGCGGAAGCGGGTGGCACAGGTCGGGTAGGCAATAAACAGCGGCATAAACACCGGCACAGGTGAGCAGCACAGCTCGGACAGGCGGCTGGCCTTTGCAAATGTCGGCAGCACAGGCTGGGTCAACAACGGCTTCTAGGCCAGCACCTGTCCGTTCCATGCCGCCATCGCCTGCACTGCGCGCTGTTCCACCACCTTGGCTACATCACTCACCTGGTCCAGGCCTGCAGTCAGCCATGTGCCACCGACAGCCTGTACAGCCCTGATTTCACGCCATTGCGGAAGGTTGTCCAGTGTCACTCCGCCAGTCGGAATAATCCGCGCGGAAGCCAGGGGCGCAGTAATGCCCGCCAGTGCCTTGGGTCCACCCGCCGCCATGGCCGGGAAGAACTTCAGCAACTTGAACCCCAGCTCGAGTGCCCGCATCATTTCCGAGGCTGTGGCCACTCCTGGTACCCAACTGTAGTTGTGTGCTAGTGCATGGGCTGCCAGTGTTTCAGTGAGGCCGGGCGAAATGAACAGCGTGGCACCCAGGTCGGCAGCCTGCTTGAACTGCTCTATGGTCAGCACTGTTCCTGCAGACACTTTCATGCCGGGAAATTCTTTTGCAATTTCTCCCAGCGCTTCAAGTGCCGCAGGTGTACGCAGGGTAATTTCAATCTGCGGTATTCTGCCTGCATTCAGGCCTTCCGCAATCTGCAGGCCCTGTTTCACGTCTGCAATCACCACCACGGGCAGCACGCCTGCTGTCAGCCAGTTGCGCGTGTATTCAATTCGTTCACCTGTACCGGCCTTGCTCATGGATACATCCTTCATGCGTTGAATAAATTGCTGGCGCCTTCTTCCGCGCTGCTGACGGTATTCCTCCAGACCTGGAAGTAGCCCCTGCCGTGGCTGACTGCCTGTGCTGGTGCGGGTAGCGAGTCCCGCTGGCTGAAATCAGCGCTGGTACTCAGAACACCTTCATTTGCATCCACCCGCACCAGGTCGCCGTCACGAAGCTTTGAAATCGGCCCGTCCGCCATTGCCTCCGGGCAAACATGGATTGCTGAGAGCACCTTGCCGGAGGCGCCGCTCATGCGTCCGTCCGTCACCAACGCAACCGGCAGGCCCCTGTCCTGGAGAATGCCGAGAATTGGTGTCAGCCTGTGTAGTTCAGGCATGCCATTGGCACGGGGCCCTTGGTGGGTCACCACCACCACCACGGCCTCGGTGAATTCTCCCTGGTTGAACGCTTCAATTACCTGCTGCTGGTCGGAGAATACGCGGCAGGGCGCCTCAACAAATCGATGCTCCTTTTTCACTGCAGACACCTTGCACACACCGCGCCCAAGATTGCCCTGCATCAGGCGAATGCCACCGTCTTCCTGAAACGGTTTGTCATAAGGCCGCAGAATGTCGGTGTTGCGGGACTCTCCCGGCTTGCGAACAGAAAATGTTTCTGACACCGGCAGCACCTCGGCCACGGTGTCAGCCAGCGCCGTACCCCAGACAGTGCCTGCGCAGCCATCCACAAAGCCGCCGTCAATCAGGGTGGCCAGCAGGCCAGCAGTGCCGCCTGCTGCATGGAATGCATTCACGTCTTCCGTGCCGTTTGGGTACACGCGCGTGAGAAGGGGCGTGACGCTGGAAATGATTTCCAGGTCGTTCCAGTTGATCAGGTAACCTGCTGCCCGGGCCACGCTGATCCAGTGGATCGTGTGGTTGGTGGAGCCACCGGAAGCCATCAGCCCCACCAGAGAATTGATCAGGCAGCGTGAGTCAACCATGTTTGCAAGTTTCAGGGCCGGGTTGCGGCTTGCGCTGGCAATCGCGCGCACGCTTTCCTTGATCAAGGCCTGTCGCTGCGGGCTGCCTGGCAACTCGAACGCCCCACCGGGAAACTGCAGGCCCATGAAATCCAGCATCAGCTGGTTGGAGTTGGCCGTGCCGTAGAAAGTGCAGGTGCCAGGGCTGTGGTAAGCCTTTTCTTCAGACTGCAGCAGGTCCTCCCGGCTGGCCTTGCCCTGTGCTGCAAGCTGGCGGGTTTTAGCCTTTTCGGAATTGGACAGACCAGTTTCCATTGGCCCTGCCGGAATGAACACGAAAGGCAGGTGACCGAAGCCCAATGCACCAATCAGCAGTCCGGGCGCGATTTTGTCGCACACACCCAGCAGAATGGCGGCATCAAACACATCATGCGACAGGCCCACGCAGGCCGACAGGGCGATGACATCCCGCGAAAACAGCGAGAGTTCCATACCCTCCCGACCTTGTGTAACACCATCACACATGGCGGGCGTTCCACCTGCCACCTGCGTGGTGGCACCCAGTGCCCTTGCGTGTTCTGCAATCAGTTGCGGATAGGCTGCAAATGGCTGGTGTGCCGACAGCATGTCGTTGTAGGCAGTCACAATACCGATGTGTGGCGCCTTGTGCAGTGAAATGATGCGCTTGGTGCTGCCGGGGTAGACAGCAGTGGTGTGGGCCAGATTGGCGCAACCCACGGCCGTGCGATTTTGCGGACCCTGTGGCAGGCTGTCCAGATAGGCTGCCCGGCTGTGGGCCGAACGCTTTTCAATTTGCTCGCGCAGCTTTTGCAGGGTAGGGTGAAGCGAAGTTGCCATAGGGGTTGCCGTGAAAAGGCCCTGTTCAGTCGACTTGTGTGATGGACACGTTTGTAACATAATTACATAAAACAAGCAATTTATGTAATCGCCCTGTTGAATCTTGCCGGAAAGCCCATATGACCGATAATTCCCCATTGCCTGTAGGCGCATTCACCTTTGTGCTGCATGGCGCAGGCGGTGACCTGGCGAAACGAAAAATAATTCCTGCACTGGCCCACCTGGCGAAGTCAGGTTATTTTTCTGCCGAATCCCGGATCATTTTTGCCCAGCGGGAGGCACTAACGGCTGAGCAAGCCTTGACCAATGTGGATGCCTTCCTGGCCGCAGCGGGAGATGAGGCGGCGCGCCAGTCCATTCCTGCCCTGCTGCCCTACCTGCAAACCCTGCAGGTGGTGCTGGGCAGCGAGAATGCCTGCACCAGCATGGCGGCTGCGGTCAGTGGTGGACCCGAGCCAGTGGTGCACTATGCAGCCTTGCCCTCTTCCCGCTTCATCGACCTGATCAACTGCATACCCACTGTACGCGACCCGGCGAGGCTTCGCCTGGTGCTGGAAAAGCCGCTGGGATTCAATGCGAAGGAGTCTGCCCAGATTGAAGAGGCCGTGGCTGCAAAGCTGGATGAGTCGCAGGTGTACCGTATCGACCATTACCTGGGCAAGCAGGCGGTGCAGAATCTGCTGGCATTGCGCCTGGGCAACCGGATTTTCGAACCCCTGCTGACACGTGAACATGTGGCCCATGTTCAGATTACCGTGGCCGAAGACCTGGGCGTGGAAGACCGCGCCGGTTTTTATGAACATGCCGGAGCACTTCGGGACATGGTTCAAAGCCACATGCTGCAGCTGCTGGCCACTGTGGCCATGGAGCCGCCCGTGTCACTGGATGCGAATTCCCTGCGGGATGAGAAGCTGAAGGTGTTGCGTTCCCTGAAAGTGCCACAGGTCAGCCTGATTCCGGAAATCGTGGTGGGCCAGTACGGCGAAGGTTACGTGAAGGGCCACCCAGTGCCCAGGTACAGGAACGAGAAGGGCGTGGCACCGCATTCCACCACTGAAACCTATGTGTCATTCCGCACCGAGGTGCAAACCTGGAGGTGGGCGGGTGTACCTTTTCTGATACGCACCGGCAAGCGCATGCCCCGACGTTTTGCTGAAATCGTGATCCAGTTCAGGGATGTGCCCAAGCCGCTGTTCGAGCCGGTGGGCGGCCTGTGGACAGGCAACCAGCTGGTGATTCACCTGCAACCCGAAGACAAGCTGGAACTGAAGCTGCTGGCCAAGACACCCGGTGAACGGGAGCGCCTAAAGCCGGTGACACTGGACCTGGATTTTTTCAACACCTGGCGAATACCCGTGCGGGATGCCTATGAGCGGTTGATCACCGACATTCTGCGCGGCAGGCTTGGCCTGTTCCTCAGGCGCGATGAAGTTCAAACCCAGTGGGAATTCATTGATCGCATCCTGAATGACCTGAAAAGCCACGGCATTGAACCCACACCCTACACCAGCGGCACCTATGGCCCCTCGGCTGCCACTGCAATGGCCATGCGGGCCGGGGCGGTGTGGTCAGAAGACGGGGTTTAAGCCTGCTGCCGGCTGACCTGCCGGTATTCCTCAAGCCGGTTGCCCCGGTACACCTGCTTGAACAGGATGGGCGTGATGAAGGTGGTTACGATACCCATCAAAACCAGTGTCGAGAACATGGTTGGCCCGATGAAGCCATTCTGGTAGGCAATGCCGGCCACCACCAATTCCATGACTCCCCTGCCATTCAGCACGCAGCCCAGGCCCATGGCTTCACGGTGGTCCATGC
>DASUDJ010000042.1:0-8178 GCA_036275635.1 Limnobacter sp.
AGGTCGGGAAGGTTGATCAACGCTGGTGAGCACTCAGCAGCAGGCAAAGGCTGTATCGCCACGATTAGCACAGACAGCACAGTCAGCACAGTCAGCACAGTCAGCACAGTCAGCACAGTCAGCACAGTCAGCACAGTCAGCACAGTCAGCACAAGCGCGCGTCGGGTCACTCCACTCAGCAAGTTACATGTGCTTGTGTGCAGCCCACTCAGCGCGCAATGTCACCGTCAGTATTCAAGCCCACTCAGCAGCGAGACCCCAAGCGCTTCGCCTTGAAGAAGACCTGCCCGTTTGAGGTTCAACCGCCACGTTCGGCCAAGGGCCGGCACCGAAACCCCGCCGCGCTTTTTTGCGGGGCGAGGTGAGTCAGGTTGAACTTCAAAAAGGAATCAACAGGTTTTCTGGCGAAGTCTTGGGATTCGTGCTGATTGGGCTTTATCAACCAAGCCAGTGAAAATGCGCTGAATGGGTATCAACAACCAACCCGGTGAAACGATTCGCGCTGAGCGGGCTAAAAACACCCCCTCTGACTGGGCTTTAGATCAGCCCATTTTCCAGCGCATAGCGCGTCAACTCCCCATTGGTTTTCATGCGCATCTTTTCAAGAATCCGTGCCCGGTAAACACTCACTGTTTTCGGGCTGAGCGACAGTTCATCCGCAATTTCACTCAATTTCTTGCCCGATGCAATCATGCGGATTGTCTGGAATTCACGGTCGCTCAAGGTGGAGTGCAGGGGCTTTTCGGAGTCCTCGGTCAAGTGGCTGGCCAGTGATTCTGCCAGTTCAGGTGTGATGTATTTGCGGCCGGCTGCGATGACCTGGATTGCATCCACCAGCTTCTCGGGTGCCGTGTTCTTGGTCAGGTAACCCGAGGCGCCCGCTTTCAGGCAACGCACGGCATACTGGTCTTCCGGATGCATGGACAGCATCAGGATTTTCAGGGCAGGGTATTTGTCTTTCAGGATTTTTACAATATCCACGCCGTTTTTGCCGGGCATGGAAATGTCCAGTATCGCCAGGTCCACCGTGTGCGCCTGCATGGCCTTCATGATTTCAGAATATTCTCCGGCCTGTGCCACCACCTGGACAAAACCGGTGTCATCCAGCAGTTGCTTCAAACTGCCCCGCAACAATGCATGGTCATCCGCCAGTAAAACCTTGATCATTTCCCGCCTCGCCTGTCTGATTATTTCTTGGTATTGAAACCATCACCGTGGTGCCTGAACCCAGCGCACCACTCACATCCACCCAGCCATCAAATGCCGCGACACGCTCCTGCATGCCGCGCAAACCGAAAGATGTCTCCTTCAACTTGTCAGTATTCTCGATTCCACGGCCATTGTCACGAATCTCCAGCGATAATTCATCTTCCGTTACAAACAACTCCACGTCCACGCGGGTGGCGTGGGCATGTTTCACAATATTTGTCAGCGCTTCCTGCAGGATGCGGAACAGGGCCGTGCTTTGTTCCGCGTCCAGATCCAGCTCATCCGTGTTGCTCTGGAAAGTGCCTTCGATCTGTGTGCGCTTCTGGAAGTCTTTCATCTGCCATTCCAGCGCCGGTATCAGGCCATAATCCAGTATGCCGGGGCGCAGGTCTTTCGCAATCCGCTGGCTGCTGGCCAGCAGGTGTTCAATCAACTCCAGCATGTCATCCAGCTTTTCCTGCACCGCCGGCTCATTGGGCATTGACTTGTTCAGCCAGGCCACATCGGCTTTCAGCTTGGTCAGCGAACCACCCATGTCGTCATGGATTTCACGCGCAATCGCACCCCGTTCCTGTTCCCTGCGCTTTTCAAATTCAGCAGTCACCAAACGCAGTTCAGCCTGGGCTCTCTGCAGGCGCTCCTCTGCCTCCTTGCGGTCTGAAATGTCCAGCAGCACACCGTCCCAGACAAACACACTGCCCTGGGCCTTGGCCACGGCATTCAGGTACACCCATCTCTGTTCACGCTTGCCATGGCTTTTCAGTCGTCCTTCCCAGCTCAATGGCATGCCTGGCCGGGGCGGTTCCAGCAATTGTTCGAACAGGGCTGCCGCATCCTCGGCCTCGAACTGCTCGAAAAAATAATGTGGATTCTCAAGAAACAGGCGGGAAGGCAATCCAAAAAGACGGACCACCCCCTCGCTGACGAAGGGCACGATCGGGCGGGGTAGGGCAGGGCCAGACTGCATCTGGAAAATGATTCCTGGAATGTTCTCTGCAATTGCAGCAAAGCGCCTTTCGGATTCCCGCTGCGCCTGCTCCGCCGCAGCCAGGCTTCTGCGTTCATTGGCCGCGCGAAGTGAACGTTCTATGGCTGGCACCAGCCGCGCCATCTTGTCCTTCATCAGGTAATCATCCGCCCCGGCCCTCATGGCCTCCACAGCCACATGCTCACCAATGCTGCCGGAAACAATGATGAAGGGAATGTCCAGGCCGGAATCCCGAAGCACCCGCAGGGCCTCCTCCGAGCTGAAGCCCGGCAGATTGTGATCTGAAATCACCACCT
Organism: Limnobacter sp.; assembly: GCA_036275635.1. Lineage (GTDB taxonomy): Bacteria > Pseudomonadota > Gammaproteobacteria > Burkholderiales > Burkholderiaceae_B > Limnobacter. The sequence goes on from DASUDJ010000042.1 coordinate 2,494, forward strand.
GCCATTCTTCATGTTGCAGGCATCTGCGCAAATCCTCAATGCGGTCCACGCGGGTGGCGGTGTATTTCAGTCCGCCCTGTTTCAGGCGGTAGCACATCAGTTCGAAATCCGAATCATTGTCCTCTACAACCAGGACCTTGAGTCCGCCATCGGAAAAATTGCTGATATCCAGCAGGGAAGGGGGCAAGCCCCTGGGTTCGCTCATTCGGTGTCCGTTGTCTGATGTGTTTCAGGCCGCTGCATAAAAGCGGGAGAAAACCCCTTTTAGAGGTGTTAATCCCCGCTTGCCGAAAATTATTTTATCGGAACATAAGCAGGTAAAGAACTCATTCCCATGGGGCTATTCACCAATTTGTGTTGGCCCGGCGACAAAGGCCCAGATGAACCGACCACCCGTGAAATTTGAATTCTCGAATGCCCTTTCATCCAGCCAACTGGTGGCTGGTGCAAAGCAGGTATCGGCCGCAGTCAACAGAAGTTTGCTGAGCGATGAAAATGCCGACCGCGAGTTTGAATTCAATGAAAAGGATTTCGCGAGGGTGCGTGCACTGATCCTGAAAATCGCTGGCATATCACTGGCACCCAGCAAGCAGAGCATGGTATACAGCCGTCTGGCGCGTCGCCTGCGGGCCTGCAACCACAGCCGCTTCTCCACCTATCTGGATTCACTGGAAGCCAATGCCAGCAGTCCCGAGTGGGAGCATTTCACCAATTCGCTGACCACCAACCTGACTTCGTTTTACCGGGAGTCGCACCACTTCGACATTCTGAAAAAGCAGTTGCAGTCCCTGTCGAAGAGCGCCCGTATCGAACTGTGGTGCAGTGCTGCCTCTACTGGCGAGGAGCCATACACCATGGCCATTACCGCCATGGAAGCATTCAACTCCATGAACCCGCCAGTGCGTATCCTGGCCACCGACATTGACACCAAGGTGCTGGAACATGCCCGCAAAGGTGTGTACCGCATGGACCAGGTTGACAAGATTCCGGAAGAAATCCTTCGCAAGTATTTCCTGAAGGGCAAGGGCGAGAGTGAAGGCCTGATCCGGGTACGTCCCGAGGTGCAGGCACTGATCACTTTCCGCAAACTCAACCTGATGGACCCCACCTGGTCGATTCGCCCGGGCTTTGATGCAATTTTCTGCCGCAATGTGATGATCTATTTCGAGAAGGATGTGCAGATGCAGATCCTGACCCGCTTTGCGCCCCTGATGAACCAGAATGGCCTGCTGTACGCCGGCCATTCCGAAAACTTTGCAATGGCCCGGGATTACTTCACCTTGCGTGGCAAGACCGTTTACATCGTCAATTCCGACAAGGCCGCCAAAACAGGTTCACCTGCTGAAACTGCCGCCCGGCTGGGGTCAGTATGAGTACCGGTTTGCTGAGCCCGCCAGCAGCCTCCAAGGTCGAATTGCCGCTGGTCCGCAAAATCGTGATGCCGGGTGAGTATTTCGTGTCCTGGGCTCCTGCTGAAATCACCACTTTGCTAGGCTCCTGCGTGTCTGCATGCCTGTGGGACAGCCACCGCAAGATCGGTGGCTTGAATCATTTCATGCTGCCCGACTCTCCGGCGGAATCCGGCAGTCTGAGCGAGAGGACCAAATCCCTGCGCTATGGGCTTTATGCCATGGAATGCCTGATCAACGACCTGCTGACCATGGGCGCCAAGCGGGAATTCCTGACGGCCAAGGTGTTCGGCGGTGCCAACATCAGTGGTGTATTGAATACCCAGCATATTGGCCGGAGGAATGCAGAATTCGTGAATGAATTCCTGCGCAAGGACAAGATAAAAGTGGTGGCCTCTGACCTGGGCGGCCCTCACAGCCGGCGCATCCGCTTCAACACCCACACCAGCGCGGTTCGGGTGGAGCGCGTGGCCAGTGCGAATTCTGCAGCGCTGCAGCAGGAAAGAAGATACAGCGAGAAGATCAATAACGACCCTGTCAATGGCGAAATCGTGTTTTTCTGAAGGCCTTCACAATGAATAAAATCAAGGTACTGGTGGTTGACGACTCGGCCCTAATTCGAAACCTGATGACCAAGATCATCAATTCGCAGCGTGACATGGAAACCGTGGCCACTGCGCCTGACCCTTTCATCGCCCGTGAACAGATCAAGAAATTCAATCCGGATGTGATCACGCTGGACATTGAAATGCCGAAAATGGACGGCCTGGAGTTCCTGGAAAAAATCATGCGATTGAGGCCGACCCCGGTGCTGATGGTGTCCACCCTGACCGAGCGCGGCACTGATGTCACCTTCCGGGCGCTTGAACTGGGCGCAGTGGACTTTGTAACCAAGCCAAAACTGGACATCAGCCAGGGCATGATTGATTATGCCAATGAAATCACAGACAAGATCCGTGCTGCCCATGCAGCCCGCTACCGATTGAACCGACTGCCACCCAAGCCTGTCGGCGCGGTGTCTTCTTCCCAGGTCGACCCGGCCACTGGTCTGGTTGTACCGGCTGAACTTGCGAAACCCACCCCTGCCTGCAATGCCCTTGGCAACCGTTTTGCGGCAACAGAAAAACTGGTCCTGATCGGGTCCTCGACCGGTGGAACCGAGGCCATCCGGGTCATCCTGGAACAGTTGCCCAAGGACAGCCCAGGCATCCTGATTACCCAGCACATGCCAGCCGGCTTCACGAAAAGCTTTGCCGACCGTCTGAACCAGGTGTGCCAGATCTCGGTGAAAGAGGCCACGCATGGAGAACGGGTATTGCCCGGCCATGCCTACATTGCCCCGGGTGACAAACACCTGATGCTGGGCAGGAATGGTGCGAATTACATATGCCAGTTGTCTGATGGAGAACCAGTGAACCGACACCGCCCCTCGGTGGAAGTGCTGTTCCGCTCAGGCCAGGAAGTGTCTCCACGAAATATTGTCGGCATCATGCTGACCGGCATGGGCAAGGATGGCGCACAAGCCATGGCCGACATGAAAAAAGCGGGTGCCTACAATATTTGCCAGGATGAAGCCAGCTCGGTTGTGTTCGGCATGCCCCGCGAAGCGATTGCCCTGGGTGCGGCAGACGAGGTGGTGCCCCTGAACCAGATAGCTCGCCGCCTGGTGGATTACCTTTCAAGGATAGGGGGACGTGCGGCTGTGAGAATCTGAGGCAGCGGCCGGTTCTCATTCAACCAGCTTTTCAGCTGCTCAATGTCCATCGGCCTGGACAGCAGGTAACCCTGCAACCTGTTGCAACCCATCCGCACCAGGGTGTCCCTCTGTTCAGCTGTTTCAATGCCTTCCGCATGCACCTGCAGGCCCAGCGCATGGGCCAGGTCAATCACCGCCTTCACGATCATGTGGCTGTTCTGGTCTTCCAGCAGACCCATTACAAAGCTTTTATCAATTTTCAGAACATCCACCGGCAATTGCCTCAGGTAGTTCAGCGAGGCATAGCCTGTGCCAAAGTCGTCCATGGCAATACGGGAACCCTTCGCCTGAAGCTTTTGCAGAGCATCCACTGTCCGCGCCATGTCACTGATGGCGGCCGATTCAGTCACCTCGAATTCAATCCATTTTGGGTCAAGCCCAACTGATGAAATTGTCTGCAGCGCCTTGGCCGGGAAATCAGGATTCAGCAACTGGCCGGCTGAACAGTTAACAGCGCACCAGAGGACATGCCCCTGCTGGTGCAACTCCAGCACTTTCCTGCTGCTGCATTCAAGTACCCAGTCCCCCAGCGCATCAATCAGGCCCGAGTCTTCCGCAATTTCAATGAATTCACTGGGCATGATCCTGCCCAGTTCAGGATGGGTCCATCTCACCAGCGCTTCCAGTCCGCACACCTCTCCGGAAGGCAACACCGCGACTGGCTGGAAATCAAGCACCAACTCATTTTTTTCAATACCCCTGGCCAGCCCCAGTTCAATCGCTTTGCGGCGCTTTGCCAGTTCATGGATCTCGGGTGCCAGTGCGCCCATCAGTTCCTGCCCCCGGGACTCCAGTACATTCGCCACCGCCTGTGCATGGGTGACCAGTTCTGCTGCATGCCTGCCATGCAGGCCAGGCCTTGCAAGCCCCAACCGCATATTGGAACGCGCCACGATGCGCTGGTCCAGGACAACCCTTCTCAGTTCAGCCTCCACCTCGCCCAGGCAGTATGCAATGTCAGACGGATTGTCATTCCAATCCAGTTTTTGGGTCAGCACCACGAATACATGGTCAGACCAGCGGCACAGCACGTCCCTGTGAAAACTTTCCCGCAGCTGTGACACGAATTTTTCCAGCGTGTTGCGTCTCATCCGGGGGTCTGCTTCCGGCCGCCTGGCCTGGTTGCGTGCAATATTGATACTCAGCAGAGTAAGGCCAGGGCTTTGAGGTGAGTCAGTGTCCACCCCTTCAAGTGCCTTGATCAGACCCTGCCGGTTCAGAAACCCGCTCGCCTCATCGAAATATGCTGCGCGATGGTGTGCCTGTTCAAGCAGGATTTTTTCGCGGCGAAGCCTGTGAGTGTCCAGTTCGCGGCGCACTGCAGGAATAAGCCGATCGGGCTTTGCCTTTTCAACATAATCGCTGGCCCCTTCCTGCATGGCCTGGATTCCCATCGCTTCATTCACCAGGCCCGACAGAAGAATGGTGGGCGTGTCAGGCCGCAGGAACTGGATCAGCTCAATTGCCCTTTCATGAGTCAGGCTGGGCATGGAGTAGTCGCAGATCACCAGGTCTGGATCAGTTTCCTGCAGGATGCTGCGCAGCATGTCTTCGCAGTGTGCATGACGAACAATGGCTGATGGCCAGGTTTTCTGTAGCTGTCGCTTAATCAGGAGAAAGTCATCATCACTGTCATCTACGACGATGATCCGGGGTGCATCCTGTTCTGTTGGCATGGATGGTTTTATGATGGCGGAATGGACTGATGAACAACCGACATTCGCTATCGTGCACGCTTCTTCAGGCAGTGTCCAGTCGGGTCAATTTTGAGCAGGAACATGAACAAGGCATTTACCAAGGAAAGCGATTCCGACTTCGACGACGAAGGACCGGATGAAACCACAGCGCTTCCGCAGGGACTGAAAAACTACGTTACCCCCGCTGGCTACCGCCGCATGCGGGATGAACTGACCCGACTGGTGAAGGTCGACAGGCCAGAGGTGGTGTCTGTTGTGTCATGGGCGGCATCCAATGGGGATCGCTCGGAGAATGGCGATTACCTGTATGGCAAAAAGCGCCTGCGCGAAATCGACCGCCGTATCCGCTTTCTGACCAAGCGCACCGAGATTGCCGAGGTGGTTGACCCAGCCACCCAGCAGGAATTGGAAAGCATTTTCTTCGGCGCCACGGTGACCTACATCAACAGCAAGGGCGAGGAAGTGACGGTGAAGATTGTGGGTGTGGACGAAGTGGACACGGCCAAGGGGCACATCAGCTGGATTTCACCAGTGGCGCGCGCCCTGTTGAAAGCCCGGGAAGGAGACGTGGTGCAGTTGATGACGCCAGCGGGGAGGGAAGAGCTGGAAATCATCGAGGTGAGATACATGCTTGACTAGGTAACTGTCGATTGTGACGCCCGTTGGTACGAGCTGGATGTCTACTGCCTATACGGCCCACTGCCTGTTTATTGCCTATCCGACCTGTGCTTCAGCCTTTGCAGGCAATTATTGCCTACCCGGCCTGTGCTGCCCGCTTCCGCACGAAAACCGCTTGTTCCCTTCTTGAAGCCGGGCTTTCAAT
>DASUDJ010000043.1:0-4766 GCA_036275635.1 Limnobacter sp.
ATCTCGGTGTCCTGAATCTCACGCTTGAGGCTGACCTGAATCCTGTGATCGAAGCAGCGGCAGGCTTGGTGGATCAGGTTGGTGATTCGACCATGACAATCGTGGATGCACTGACTGGCCAATCGCCCCCCGACCAGGAAACGCCACCATTTGGTGACTCCATCGACGATTTCGGTGCGGCCGTGGCTGAAAGCCTTGGACGTGCTGGAGAAGGTGAAGGAGAGTTTGGTCTGGTTACTGCAACCGACATCATTGCGGGCGCGTTGGTGACTGCCACAACAGAGATTGCAGCCGGCACTGAAGGTTTCGCCGAGGTGATTGCCGAAGGTTCCAATACCCTGCAGGAGCAGTTGATGGGTGAGGGCGAAGGCTCACCAATTCCGCTGCCAGAGGGCGGAGAGGAAATGCTGGTAATGGCCATAGACGGCGGGTTTGCAGACCTGACAGATGCCTACAATCAGGTAGCCTCACAGCTCACAGGACAGCTTCCGGAAGATATTCGTGACATGGCGATCGAACCGGTGAGTGGTGGTGTTGTGACAGTTCTTGAAACTGCCTCTTCCGGGCTTGTGGATGCCATTAGTGGTGAGTCTTCATCACCGGTTGAAACAGATGGCTCCGCCATCGAGATCGACACGGGTCTTCCAGTTGGCCAGGAGCAGTTCAACGACCTGACCAGCGACCTGACCAGCGCGATTACAAGCGGTGGCAGTACTTCCGGACTTACAGCGCTGATCAATCCACTGACATCCGGTCTGTAAGTTAAACTGATCAAATGCAGTGGTTGTTTTAAAAAGGCGCCCCTCGGGGTGCCTTTTTTCATTGAATAATTGATTCCGGCCCTGGTATGCCGGTGAAGTTCTTGGAGCCCGTCGCATGATCTGCCTGAACATGATCGTGAAAAATGAAACCCGTATTCTTGAACGATGCCTGAACGCCCTCGTGCCCTATGTGTCCTGTTATGTAATCGGCGACACGGGCTCAACTGATGGCACTCAGCAGTTGATTCGTGATTTCTTTTCACGTCATGGCATACCCGGTGAAATCCACGAGTTTGAATTCCGCAATTTTGAGTATGCCCGCAACCGCGCCCTGGAACTTGCGAAAGCGTCTTCATTGAATTTCGAGTACCTGCTGCTTTGCGATGCAGACATGGAGCTTGTTGCAGATGACCCGGACTGGCACAGGAAACTGGATCAGCCTGTTTACCGTGTTGAGCAGAGGGCCGGTATTGCTTACTGGAATGTCCGTTTGCTGAGCAGGCGGTTGAACAGCCGGTATGTGGGTGTGACCCATGAATATCTGGACACTGGCGCGCAGGCGGTCAACTTTCGGGGCTTTCATTACATTGACCATGCATGCGGCAGCAACAGGGTGGACAAATTCCTGAGGGATGCCCAGTTGCTGGAAGAGGCGTTGAAGACGGACCCAGGGAACCAGCGCTACTGGTTTTATCTCGCGCAGTCCTGGCGCGATGCAAACGAAAATCAGAAGGCACTTGACTGCTATCGCCACCGGGTCAAGCTGGGTGGCTGGCTGGAGGAAACCTGGTTTGCTGCCTTTCAGGTGGGCGTGTTGCTTGAACGCCTGAACAAGCCTGAGGAGGAAATTGCAGCGGCTTACCTGCAGGCGTATCGCCTTCGGCCGCAGAGGGCTGAGTCAATGCATGCATTGGCCCGCTATTACCGCATGAAGGTACCCGAGAGCGCGGCCATGTCCTATCTGTATTCCCTTGCTGCCGTGAACACCCCGAGGCCGGACGATATCCTGTTTGTGGATGAATCGGTTTACACCTGGCGGTCAAAGGACGAGCTGTCAATTGCCGCTTACTGGATTGGCCGGTATGAAGAGTCCATCCGTTACGCAACCGAGATATTGCTTGCCAATCAGTGCCAGATGGATGACCGCATTCGTATTCTTTCAAATTTGTTGTTTGCTGTGGTCAAGAGGAATTCGGGTTTGAGCATTCAAAAGCCCGACGCGATTACTGCGGTGGAGATAGAGCTTGGCAACGATCTTGACTCTTTCGTTTCCAGCCTGGCATATGCCTTGTTGCATCATCCCGCATTGAAGGAAGTGGTGTTTTGCGGTGATGCTGCAGCTGCTGCGCAGTTGTTGCCCTGGACGCGGACTGTCGGGCAGTTTTTCAAAGTGGTCCACCAGGGTGAAAGCGTGCAGGGTTCAACAGCCGGCCAGGAAGGGAAGGGGGTCATCCGTTACCGGCGAGGAAAGATCTATTCCATTGCGGAAGTTCTGACTGGTCAGCCCAGTTGAGTGGTTTTGCTGAAGCCGTGGTATTCCGGAAATAGAACTTTCAGTAGCCGTTCCGGAATCCTGTATTGGCTGAAGCAGCGTGAAGTGCTCATGCCGTGGATTGCATGCAGGGTGAGCCCTTTGCTGTCCTGGAAGTGGCCAAGCCTGAATTTTCTGGATGCGGCCGAGGCGAATTCATAATCCTCTTTCCAGTTCTGGTCGGGGAACTTTCCCTGTAACCACACCTCTTTTTTGTAGCAGTAGCTGAAGCCGTAACCAATTCCAGAGTTGTCGAGGTGCGGGTTTTCCTGCTGGCTGAAGTCTGCTGTAAGCACCGGGTTCTTTCCGTCCAGTACAAAATGCCTGTCCTTGGTGTTTACAGAGTCCACGAAACCGAAGAAGCGGTTTTTCAGGTCCAGGACGAAAAAGCCGCTGAGGTTGATCAGGTCAAGCTTGTGCTTGTGCATCATTTCAACCATGTCACTGATGTAACACGGTGAGTAATAGTCATCATCATCAAAGTGAACAATCAACTCGCCCTGGGCTTTTTCCACCAGCCGGTTTCTCAAGGCACCGATTGACATGGCAGTTGGGTCATGTTCGTAACGGGTCACAACCTTGGTGCTGCTGCCCAGCGTGGTGGTTGCTTGCGCCGAGTTGTCGAGCACGAGCCATTCAATATGCGGATAGGTTTGATTTTCCACGCAGCGTTGGATGAAGGGCAGGAATGTTTCCCGGTTCCTGGTGGGTGTGATGATGCTGACCAGCATGGGTGGTTTCCCTGTAGTGTCCATCTTGGGTGTGGCGGCCATTCTTGCCGTGGATTGTTGTATTACAAGGCCTGCCGCCCGCACCGCTTCGCTGGAGAGCCCGGGTGTACCAAGCAGCTCTGCGGCAATTGCTGCTGCCTCGGAGGATTTTCCCTGCTTTGTTGCCAACTGAGCTGCCAGTAATGGCATTCCGAGGTGATACATCCCCGGCCTTGTACAGTGCCGGTTCAGCGGATGTTTCAATCGGCGGCCTGTGTCGGAAAATTGGTATGCCTTGTCATGTTGATTGGCATCCATGTGTATTTTGGTCAGCCAGAAAAAAGCTTCTACCCTGTCCGGGCAAAGCTGAACCGCTTTCAACAGCCACTGGACTGACTTCACCAATGGCAGCCTTTGCCTGATCACTTCACCTAGCCGGATGAATTCAACAATAGACCAGTAGGTTTCCTCCGGTCTGCCTTCGATCTGCATGCGTTGCCCATGCAGTTCAAAAGCGGCAATCGAATTGCCGGCCAGTGTTTCAGCCCGAGCCAGCATGAAGAGGAGGTGGGCCTTGCGCTCATTCTCCCGGGAGTGCTGCAGCGTGTTTTTCAGGTCGGCAATCTTCCTGGCGAGGCGCTCCCTTGCTGCAGGATTGCGGGCATCAGGCAAAGGCTGCTGTATGCGAATTCCCGACAGGCGACCACTTCGTGCATCCGCTGATGTGCGAAGAAATTCTGCTGTAACCGGATCGAAGTGCAGCAGGTCAGGGCTTTTGGCCAGCACTACCTTTTCATATTCAATATCGCGTTCATCGGTAAGGATGTAAAACAGCTTGCATTGCTCATCAAGGTGCTGCATTTCTTCAAGTGCGCCCGAATCTGCAATCAGTTCATCGCCTGAGTCCAGAACCATCAGCCAAGCCACATCCGGATTGCTCTTCAACTGCTTCAATGCCTGATTTGCATCGGGCGGCAAGCCATCTGCCGGCCTGTTCAACAAATGCCAGGTACGATTGCTGCGGGTAAGCAGGTCCTGAAGTTTACTTCGGGCTTCCGTCGAAAGCCCCAGGTCCTGAATGATGACTTCGCTGATGGTGGGCAGCAACAGGCTGAAGCTTCGCAAAAAGGATTGATTCAGATCATTTGCCAGCAGGTAGAGTCCAATAGTCATCAAGAGCGCCTGGATGATGAAGTAGGTAACAGGTCAAAAATTGCATACAGGACTTGATGTTAGCACCAGCGGCATGGAGATATCCTGAAAAAGCTTGCATTGCTGAGGTCGTTCATGCATAATCTCGCTTCTTCACAGCGGCTGTAGCTCAGTTGGATAGAGTACTTGGCTACGAACCAAGGGGTCGTGGGTTCGAATCCTGCCAGCCGCGCCAAAATTCGTATTAAGAAACAAGGGCTTACCTCACAAGGGTTGGCCCTTTTTTCTTTGGGCTTGGGTCATAAACCACAAGCTGGGATATTCAGATCCCTGCAATTGTAGCTTTGCGCACATAACTCAGTTGAATATACAGTCCTGCTAACAACCGGGGGGCATGGGCTTGACTCCTGCCTGGCTCGCTAGAAACGAATCAGCCTGTAAAAACCTTTTCGGCATCGCCACTTTTTGGGTGGGAGCAAACCATTTGCACGTCCAGCACATAAAACTCATGGGTCTTTAGAACTATGAGTTTGCTGGTGACTTACAGCTGAAGTGGACCTGTGAGTGCCTATGTTGTGAACAAATGTTACGAATTCCATGAAAGAAATTGAG
>DASUDJ010000044.1:0-4168 GCA_036275635.1 Limnobacter sp.
GCTCCACCAGTTCCGCCACTTCCACAGACAGGGCCATGCTCAGGTTCTTGGGTGAATGGAACTTCTCCCAATCGCGGGCATCTGAAAATTCACGCAACTTCTGGCGCAGGTTCTCAAGGCTGTCAGTGGACATGGCAGTGATTGTTCCGTGTATCAATCCACAAGGGCAGGATAGTCAATGTAACCTTCCGGGCCCGGAACATAATAGGTTTGTGGATTGCCTTCTGCCAGCGGCGCATTCCGTTTCAGCCGCTGCACAAGGTCGGGGTTGGCAATGTAGGCACGCCCGAACGACACTGCATCGGCTGCACCTGTTTCAAGAGCATCAATTGCCATTTGCCGAGTGTAGCCGTTGTTCACGATGTACGTGCCCTTGAAGGTTTTGCGGGCCTTGGCATAGTCAAAGCCTGGCACATTCCGGTCGCCACCGGTGGAGCCCTCAATCATGTGGATGAAACCGATGCCACGCCTGTTCAGTTCTTCAACAAGGTATCCAAACACGGCCTGTGGATTGCTGTCGTTCAGGTCGTTGAATGGGGTGACTGGTGACAGGCGGATTCCCACCTTGCCTGCACCAATTTCTGCAATCACCGCATCCACCACCTCAAGTGCGAAGCGGGCGCGGTTTTCAGGCGAGCCACCATATTCATCCGTGCGCTGGTTTGCACCATCACGAAGGAACTGGTCAATCAGGTAACCGTTTGCACCGTGAATTTCAACACCATCAAAACCGGCTTTCATGGCGTTGGCTGCACCCTGGCGGTATTCATTCACAACAGCCTTGATCTCTTCAACAGACAAGGCATGCGGTGTTGGCACATCCACCTTGCCGCTGTGGGTGTAGGCCACCACATTCGGCTTGATGGCGGAAGGCGCAATTGGCTGCAATCCACCCGTGAGTTCAGGATGGGTGATGCGACCCACATGCCAGATTTGCGCAATGATTTTTCCACCTGCTTCACGCACCGCAGCCGTGATGGATTTCCAGCCCTCAACCTGCGCCTGTGAATAAATGCCGGGCGTGGCCATGTAACCCTTTCCTGCAGGTGCCACCTGTGTGCCTTCACTGATGATCAGGCCGGCATTGGCGCGCTGCCGGTAATACTCGATGTTCATGTCGCTGCCGGGAATGTCGCCTGCTGCTTCATCGGAACGGCACCGGGTCAGCGGAGCCATCACCACCCGGTTTCTTACTTCGATGCTGCCTATTTTTCCGGGTTGAAACAGTTTCAGATTGTCCACCTGCGCCTGCTGCAAATTGGCTGGGTGTGTGGGCGAATTCATGCGTGGTTACTCCTATTGTGTTGCACTGCAATGCTGCCTATTATGCGCATTCAACCGATGAAGGTCTACCCGGTATGCATTGGTGTATTCCCCAGAAACATTCGAGACATGAAAATGAAATCTGAACATGCTGTATTGAAATTGCGTGCTGCATCACTGACTGTTTTGCTGGCTGCCTGCTTTTCAATGGGTGCAGGTTCAGTGAAGGCGCAGGACAGCACTGCAGCTGACTGGATCAGGAACCCGGCCATGGGCAATTACAAGGCCTATGCAGAATTCAAGATGGCGAATTATGAAACTGCGCGCCACATCTGGGAAATACTGGCCGGGCTGGGCAATGCGGATGCGCTGTTCAACCTGGGCATCCTGGCTGAAGACGGCCTGGGCGAGCCGAAGAATATCCAGAAAGCAGAAAGCCTTTATGTGGCAGCCGCCAATGCGGGCGGCTTCAAGGCACAGTACCGGCTTGGCATGCTGTACAGCGGCGACAATCCTGCTTTTCCGAAAGACGTGGAGAAGGCCCGCCGTTATCTGAACCTGGCTGCAGCAGGCGGCGATAGGGATGCCAAAGCCCGGCTCGCATCGCTGGATCAACCCAACCGTCCGCTCAGTGATTATGAAAAAGCTGAACTTATGTCCAGCAACGGCAGGCATGAAGAGGCGGCAGAGCTTTACAGTAAACTGGTGCAGCAAGGGGACAGGTCAGCCACCACGCGCCTGGCCTGGATGTACGAGGCGGGGCGAGGTGTTGAAAGGAGCCTGGTCAGGGCGGCTGAGCTTTTCATGCAGTCGGCACACCAGGGCGATGCAGAAGCGCAGTATGCAATTGCAGTGATGTACCGCACGGGCCAGGGCCAGGTGAAGAACAGGGAGGAGTCCCTGAAGTGGTTGCGCCAGTCAGCAGGGCAGAATTATCCTGCAGCCGTTGCCGCCCTGGCTGCGGAAGGCGAGGGCTGATGCCCGGGGTTTTCAACCCGCGCTAACATACAGCCAAACAGTGTTTCTACCGGTCTGTCGGTGAGCCAGGCCTGTTACTCTATTTTCCCGCTTTCTGCCTTCGGTAGGCCAGCCAGCTTTCCACGCCCAGCAGGCCCAGCGCCAGCCAGATGGCAAGGTAGGTGGGCAGTGCCTCAGGCGTGATTGTCTCGCCAAGTATCAGGGCAACGCCCACCAGCAGCACTGGCTCCACATAGCCCAGCAGTCCGAACAGGCTGAAAGGCAGCATGCGGCTTGAAAGAATGTAGGCCACCATGGCGGCCGCACTCAATAGACCCAACAGCAATACAAGCCAGGGCAAGGCACTGAATGCACTGCCCATGGCAGACAGCCCGGAGCCTGTGAGTGCAAGGTAGCCTGCCAGGGGCAGGGTCAGCAACATGTCGAACCACAGGCCGCCCAGGTGATCGGTTTTCATCTGGCTGCGCAGCACGAAATAGTAAGGATAGCCCAGGCACACCAGCAGGGATGTCCAGGCCAGGCCGCCTGCCTGAAACACTGCATGGGCAGCACCTGCAGCGGCCAGCAGCACAGCCATGACTTGCAGGCGGCTTAGCCTTTCCCGGTAGTAAAAACGGCCAATCAGTACCATCACCAGCGGCATCAGAAAATAACCCAGGGATACATTCAGCGCATGACCATGAAGTGGTGCCCACAGAAAAAGCCAAAGCTGGATTCCCACCAGGAAAGATGAAAGTACAAGGCCGAGCCACAGCACAGGTTGCTCACGAAGCCGTTGGAACAGGTTTTTCACCAGGTGCCATTCACCACTTGCAAGCAGGAACAGGGTAATTGCAGGCAACGTGAACAGCATGCGCCAGCCAAAGATTTCCTGGCCGCTGAGTGGCTGCAGGAGGGTAGTGTAGTAGTACAGGGTACCGAACAATACCGAGGCCAGAACTGAAAGTGCAACGCCTTTAAGCAGGGTGGAATACATGGGGTAAAGCCATATTGACGGTTATTTTCTTTTGTGCAATTGTGATTTGGTGCAGTTCAGCTGTGTAACACAGTGGCTACTGTGGCGATATGCCTGTGCCAGAACTGTATCAACAAAAGGCGAAGTTTTACCTTTCAACAGAACAGGAGACAAAATGAAGAAGCTTGAAAAATTTTTGTCCTGCGCTGTTTTTGCATCAGTCAGCCTGGCTGTTGCAGGAACTGTCAATGCAGCTGCACCCTCGCTGAGCGCCACTGCCGTGCTCAGCAAGCTGGAAAACCCCTGGGACATGGCCTTCACCCCCGATGGTGCAATGTTCTTCACTGAAAAGTGTCACGGCCTTTCCGTGCGTACCGTGTCCGGAACAGTGAACAAACTGGTCGGCATGAAAGATACTCAGGGTTATGCCGACACCATGGCTGACCTGTTCTGTGATGGCCAAGCAGGCATGAATGGTGTGGCTGTTGATCCAGACTTCGCCAACAACAGGTTCGTCTATGTGTACTCCACCTCCAGCAAAAGCAGCCCGCAAACCAACCGGGTGCTTCGACTGAAAGTAAATTCGGATTTCAGCAAGGTATCGGACCGAACCGACATCATTGAAGACATTCCTTACAAAACGGCTGCAACTGATCATCCCTTTGGTGGTTCAGGTGCCCACAATGGTGGTCGTATCCGCTTCAACCCAGGCGATGGTTTCCTGTATGTGACCACTGGCGATACCCACAACGGTGCAGTGCCACAGAGCCCCACAAAAATTGGTGGCAAGGTCTTGAGGGTGGACCGGGATGGGAGGCCCGCAGCAGGCAACAAGGCGCCTCCCGGGTTTGATTCGCGCGTGTTTACCTATGGCCATCGCAACCCGCAGGGTATTGCATTCCGCCCGGGTACCAATCAGCCCTTTACTGCTGAAAACGGCCCCTGGCACACTGATGAAGTGACCGCACTGGT
>DASUDJ010000045.1:0-9326 GCA_036275635.1 Limnobacter sp.
GCACCCGAAAAATCCAGGTGGCTGCTCATGCCGAACAGGGAACGGTCAATCTGGGCAATATGTCCCATGATGCGGGCAAACAATTCAACCGGAATAACGCTGCTGGCCAGTGAAAGGTCCACACCTGTCTGGCCAGGCAAAGTGTCGGTCCGGAAAACTGATTCCGATGTGGTGTTCTCATCATTTGCGCTGGGTGAAAAGCCATTCGCTGTGGTTGACGCATTGTTCATGCTGGGGGTGTCCTGCCTGTTGTGCCGGTTGGGCTGATTCTCAACATCACTATTTCAGGTGATATTTTTGTAGGTAGAAATATACTAAATATGTAAGGTTTTTACTGACAATTTAGGTGTATTTTTGAAAATTAATGTTAAATAAGGCAAGGAATTCAGTGTGGGGGAACTCAAATTGGGGGAGTAAAACAGGACATTCCATGAATCCTGTGTCAGAGCAGGCCAGAATTTAGGGCATCATTCCACCTTGAAAATTTTCGTTTCTAGGGGAAATCAATGTCCAAATTTGAAAATGTGACCGTGGTAAAGGCAGCGAATATCTATTTCGACGGCAAGGTCACCAGCCGCACGGTCCTGTTTGCTGACGGTTCAAAGAAAACCCTGGGCGTGATGCTGCCGGGCGACTACGAGTTCGGCACCGACCAGAAGGAAATCATGGAAATCATGGCAGGCGACATGGAAGTCTGCCTGCCAGGTGAAAGCTGGAAAACCATCACCGGTGGCCAGTCATTCGAAGTGCCTGCCAATGCGAAATTCCAGTTGAAGATCAAGACACCAGTAGACTACTGCTGCAGTTACATCGGCTGACAAGCCAGATCATCAAGCAGGTTCATCAAGTGGGCAGGACCGGGCGGCCAAACTCAAGGTCGCCCGTGATTGCCGTGGGCGCGGTGCCCGGAAACAGCCAGTAAGGCCGGGCCTCCGATGACGGAACCATGTTCGGAAAACGTTCATCCACGGGGCTGGCGCCAGCCACACTTTTTTCCTGGACCATCGAGATGTACTGGTCCACTACATACTCCTGCGTATTGCCGTTGATGATGACTTCCGCCCCGGTGCGCCGGGCAAAATCCGACAGGCCTCGAATGCATGAATGCTTCGGCTCATAGGCATCCAGGCTGACGCCGTTCTCACTGGTGACCAGCAGGCCACGCTCTGTGTGCGCCACGATGGAATGGTTGCCCTCCGTGTGGCCCTTGGTGCGCAGCAATGCAACGGAACCATCTCCCAGCCAGGTGCTTTCATCCAGGAGATGCACGCGGGCCGGGTCAATGCCCGAGATGCCATTCGGGCAGTACCACTGGTTTTGCCACGGTATCAACGATTGGGCGCTCTCCCATTCCTCGCGCATGATCAGCAACTTTGCATTCGGGAACAGGGCCTGTTGGCCCTGCCCACCCAGCCATCGCCCCAGGTACTGTGTGTGCAGATGGTCATAGGTGATGTAATCCACGTCTTCCGGCTTCAGGCCAATACTCGCCAGGCACTGCAACACAGTGGATGTTTTCTTCAGGACCAGGGCTTCAAGTGCACCGATGAAGGGGCCAGCCTTTGCATCCAGTTCTGCAAAAAATGGCGTGGCCCGCTGGTGTTCCCAATCAGAAGGGCTGACCAGCAGGGTTTTAACACCTTCAGCACTGTTGAACTGGATCACGAACACGCGGTTGCACAGGTGCACATAGGGTGTAGGCAGTCCGAATGCATTCAGGTAGGCAAACTTGCTGGGGTAAGGCACACGCACCAGTTCAAAGGTCTTGTAGAACAGCACCCTGGGCCTGGCCAGCATGTCCCTGCGAAAATCAAGTGCTGCCTGGCGCACATTGTCGATGCGCACCAGGGGGCGCAATGCATCCCGCGTTCCCTGAAAATGCCTGATGGTTGTGAACATGCCGCGCCGCCTTTGAAAACCTTGCTTGTACATTCATGAGATGACTCACTATAATTTGGACAAGAACTCTTGTCAAAAGTGAGCAATGAGCAAAAAACCCACCCGCGCCTACGGAGGCATGGCCGCAGAACAGCGCGCTGAGGAAAGACGCGAACGACTGCTGTCCACCGCACTGGAACTGTTTGCCAGGCAGGGCTATGCCCGCACCACCATTGAGGCACTCTGCAGCGAAGCCAAGGTCACTGCGCGCCATTTTTACCAGCTGTTTGACAGCCGCGAGGCGTTGCTGCGCGCGCTGTATGACCAGATCATCCTTGACCTGCGTGATGGCGTGCTGCAGGCCATGTCAGCACCCAAACTCAGCCTTGCCCAGCAGATTCCGCTGGCAGTGAACGCAGTGGTCAGCCATTACCTGGAGGACAGCCGCAGGGCACGGGTGGGCGTTCTTGAAGTGGTGGGTGTCAGCCAGCAGATGGAAGCCAGGCGACGGGAGGCCATCCACGACATGGCTGGCCTGATAGAAAGCTACCTGGGAAGCCTGGTTCAACAGGGAGACCTTCCGAAACGCAACTACCACCTGATCAGCATTGCGCTGGTGGGTGGCATCAATGAACTGCTGGCTGAATGGCTGATGCTGGACAACCCGCCGGACATCAGCGAATTGAGCACAGAAATCATCCACATCCTGAATGCACTGATTCGCGGAGCCTCATGATGATTGCCCGAACCACCACCGCCGGTGTGAAAGATGCACTGATATTCCATTCGGTGTTTTTTGCACTGGCCATTCCTGTGGCCCTGAACCTGCAGGGAAATAACCTCGGAATTGCCTTGCTGGTGTTTGCAATCACCTACAACATTGCCCTGCCGCTGGCTGGAAAACTGCGGGGCCATGATGAGTGGGTCAAGCTTTGGAAATTCCTGCTGCCGGTTTCGATTGCCCTGCCCTGTGCCGATTGGATGCTGGTTGAACGCATGGGCACGCTGTACTTTCCAGACCACGGCATTCCAAGGCTTGGGGGTGCAGTACCGCTGTATTTCATGGGCCTGTGGATCATGCTGCTGTGGCAGGTGTGCTGGTTTTCAATGGCCACACCCCGCCCCTACCCTGTTGTTGCCGCGCTTTCATTGAGTGGCTTCCTGGTGTGGGAATGGGCTGCCAGGCCGATGGACCTGTGGCATGCACAGCATGTGTTCCAGGTCGAAGGCTTCGCAGTGTATCCACTCATACCCGAAATGTTCCTTGCGGTCGGTGCCCTGTGGCTTTGGCAAACCCTGCACAACAGTCCCTTTCTGAACCAACTTGCCGGTGGCCTTGCACTGGCGGTGTTTTATGCAGGCGCACTGTCCCTCTCCCTTCTCTGGATAGGATAAAAACAATGAGCAATATTCCACTGGACCAACCCTTCACACTGCCCTGTGGCGTGGTGCTTCCGAACCGCCTGTGCAAGGCTGCAATGACGGAAGGCGTGGCAGATGCCCGCCTGAATGCAACCCAACGCCATGCCACGCTGTACAGGCGGTGGGCTGAAGGCGGAGCCGGCATACTGATCACCGGCAATGTATTGATCGACAGGAATGTGCTGGAGCGCCCCGGCAATGTGGCGATTGACCCGGCACCAGAGCAAGGAGACCCGGATGGCATGGATGCGCTGCGCGCCTGGGCAAAGGCGGGTACCAGCAACGGCAACCAGCTGTGGATGCAGATTTCCCATGCAGGCCGGCAATCGCCCCGCTATGTAACCGGCAAACCGGTGGGCCCGTCTGAAATACAGCTTGAGCTGCTGGGCAACTATGCGGCCCCGCGTGCATTGCTGGAACATGAAATACTCGACCTGATCCAGCGCTTTGCCAGGGTGGCAAGGATTGCCAAGGATGCGGGATTCACTGGTGTGCAGGTGCATGGTGCCCACGGCTACCTGCTCTCCTCTTTTCTGTCACCCTTCACCAACCGCCGCACGGACCGCTGGGGGGGCAGCCTTGAAAACCGGGCCAGGTTTCTGCTCGAGGCTGTGCGGGCTGTTCGGGCGGCTGTTGGCGCGGCTTTTCCGGTGGCCGTGAAACTGAACTCAGATGATTTCCGCAAAGGTGGGTTTTCAAATGAAGAGTGCCTGCAGGTGGTGAAATGGCTGAATGAAGAGAAAATCGACCTGCTTGAAATTTCCGGCGGCACCTATGAACAGCCACGTTTGCTGGGCCACACCGGTGCTGCAGATTCCGTGAAGGATGAACAGCCAGCACAAAGGGAAAGCACGAAAAAACGGGAGGCCTATTTCCTGAACTATGCACGGGCAATCCGCGAAGTGGCGACCATGCCGCTGATGGTAACCGGCGGCTTCCGCAGTCGCGAGGCCATGGAAGAAGCCCTTGCTGAAGGCGTGTGCGATGTGATTGGCCTGGGCCGACCGCTGTGCACCCATCCTGACACACCCCGCCAACTAATGAGCGGGAAGATTGAACGGGCTGCAGCATTTGAAAATTCATTGAAACTGGCTGATCGCGGACTCTTTTCTCCCGCCAGCCCTGTTCTGCCCTTGAAATTGATCAATGTGCTGGGTGCACAGGCCTGGTATTACCAGCAGATTTTCAGGCTGGCGGATGGCCTTGAAGCCAAGCCTTCCATGAGCCTGATCGGAGCCTTGTTCAAATATTTGTTCAATGAATGGACAACGGCATTTAAAGTAAAACGTTCAGCACGGCGGCAATCCTGATTTGAAATTTCACTTTTAAGAAATCATTTTTCCTGCGGAGAAAACCATGTCCAGAAGCGCCTTGTACTCACCCCGGCAACAGGACGGCATGGGTCTTGTCAGCTCACTCATCCTGGCGCTCGGCGTGGCTGCAGCCGGTCTGCTGATTGCCCTGGCCATGCGGGATTTCCGGAAACATGACCAGTTTATTGAAGTACGCGGCCTGGCTGAGGAAATCGTGAAATCAGACAGGGCCAGCTGGAATATCGCTTTCTCCGCCTATGGCGACACGCCACAGGCTGCCTCACAGGCATGGACAAGCCAGCGGGACAAACTGGAACCCATGGTGCTCAGCCTGGGCTTTGACCCTGCGGACCTTCGACGTCAACCCATGACCGTGTATGAAAACATTGGCCCGAATGGCCAGATACAGGATGGCAGCAGGCGATGGCGCGCACAGGGGGGCATCATGATCGAAACCGCCAAGGTGGATGTGGCGGAACAGGCTGCATTGCGCACTGATCTTTTCCTGAATGAAAACATTGTCCCGGAATCAAGTTTCGTGCAGTTCTACTTCACTGACCTGAACAGCATCAAGCCCCGCATGCTGAAGGCAGCCACTGAAAATGCAAGGGAAGCTGCAGAAACTTTTGCTGCTGATTCCGGCGTGGTGGTGGGCGAACTGAAAACAGCCTCTCAGGGGCTGTTTTCGATTACTTCACCGCTGGCAGAGCATGGCGGTGAAAACACGCTGATGAAGAAAGTGAGGGTGGTCACGAAAGTGCAATACCTTATGGAATAGGCTGGGTTTTTTGATAAGGCTTCACCTGGCCCAGCCCGCCGCCACAAACTGTGGCATTCACACCTCGTGGACGAACAACTCGCGCTCAAATCGAATCTGCGGCCAGAACACGCCATCATCCGCCCTTTCGCCTGCACCAATCACCATGATTGGAAATGCATCATCATTCAGCTTCAGCAGCTTGCGCACTCGGGCTTCGTCATAGCCTTCCATCATGCAGGTGTCAAAGCCATGCGCACGGAAAGCCAGCACCAGGTTTTCGCAGGCCAGTGCGGCGCTTTTCGCTGCCCACAGCTCAACCTCGCTGCGGGTGTAGGGGCCACGCGGCAATGGGGCAATCAAACCACCCACATTCGATGCAGCCTTTTTCACCATGGCAAAGCTGTTCAGGGGGCCGGGTGAGTAGTTGTAGGGAATCAGCTGGTAATAGCGGCGCACCAGGGGGGGCACATCCGGCATCGGCCATTCCTTGATCATCTTTTTTGAAAACTCGCTGACCCGGTCAATGCGCGCAACACACACGATCAGTTCCTGCGCTGTTTTCGCAGCCAGCTGGCCAAGGCAGGCTGTCACCAGTTTTGCCTTCTTGGCCGGGGTTTTCACCACATAGAATTCCCATGGCTGAAGGCCTGAAGAGCACGGTGCCAGCAAGGCCATGTCAAGGCACTCATCCAGCACTTCCTTTGGAATGGGCTTGTCGGTGAACTTGCGAACCGACCTTCTGCTTTCAACCACCTTCCTGAAATTGCTGGCGCTGATGCCCTTGGGTGCGGGCTCGTAATAGCGCTCTTTGCCGTTCACTTCAATGGTCTTGAATTTCTTCGTGGCTGCTTTCATGTGCTGCGTGCTCCAAGTTGCCGGGCTTTTTGGTAAATCCGTTTCATCCCGTGTTCAAAATCATCCATCAGGGTGTAGACCACCGGTATTACCAGCAAACTCAAGAAAGTGGATGTAATCAGGCCGCCGATTACCGCAATCGCCATGGGGCTGCGGAAGCTGGTATCTGCATCGCCGGTGCCAATTGCAATCGGCAACATGCCTGCGGCCATGGCAATGGTGGTCATGATGATGGGGCGGGCCCGCTTATGGCAGGCATCAATCAAGGCATCCAGGCGGGTCATGCCTTTTTCGTTTCGGGCCACGATTGCATATTCCACCAACAGGATGGAATTCTTGGTGGCAATGCCCATCAGCATGATCAGGCCGATCAATGAGGGCATGGAGAAACTTTTGTCCGCCAGCAACAGGCCTACGAATGCACCACCCAGGCTGAGTGGCAAGGCTGCGAGAATGGTCACGGGTTGCAGGAAGTCCTTGAACAGCAACACCAGCACCACGAAAATACACATGACGCCTGTCAGCATGGCCAGGCCAAAGCTGGCAAACAATTCGCCCATCACTTCCGCATCACCGATGTTGCGCTGGGCCACGCCGGGCGGCAGGTTCTGGATGCTGGGCAGTTTCTGCACGGCAGCAGCCACATCCCCCAGGGGCTGGCCCTGCAACTCGATTTCAAAATTCACATTGCGTGCCCTGTCATAACGGTCAATCACCGATGGGCCTGCATTGATCCCTAAAGTAGCCACCTGGTTCAGCGGCACGCTGGGTACCTCTGGCTTGGTGGAGGGCACTGCCAGCCTTTCAAGGATTGAAAGGTCTTGCCGCGCATTTTCCTCAAGCCGCACCACGATTGGCACCTGCCTTTGGGACAGGTTCAGTTTCGGCAGTGCTGCATCATAATCGCCCACTGTGGCCACCCGCAGGGTTTCGGCCATGGCGGCCGTGCTGACGCCCAGGTCGGCGGCCTTGGCAAAATCAGGCTTGATCCAGATTTCAGGACGCACCAGTGCAGCACTGGAGGCAATTGAACCAATGCCGGGAATGGTGCGCAAATCACGTTCCACCTCGCCTGCCGCCTTTGAAAGCGCCTCCGCATCTTCACCTGATAGCACCAGCACATATTTTTCGCCGGATGCGCCCAGGCCCACCTTGTAACGCACACCCGGCAGGTTGCTGAGCGCCTCCCGCATTTGTGTTTCAGTTACCTGCTTGCGCACGCTGCGCTCGCCACGTGGGTCAAGCAGCACAGTCAGCGTGGCCTTTCGCACCTCGCCCTGCCCGGTCATCATGAATGGGTCGGTACCTGCCGCACCGCCACCAATCGTGGTGTATACGCTTTTTACATGCTGCACATTGCTGATCAGCTTGCGGGCTTTTTCAGCAGCATCACGGGTTTGCTCGAAGGTGCTGCCGGGCTGAAGCTCGATATACACCTGGGTTTGCGACAAATCATCTGGCGGAATGAAACCGGTGGGCAGCAGCGGAATCAGCATGATGGAACCCACGAAAAATGCACCGGCTGCAATGCAGGTAATCAGCCTGTGGGCCAGCGCCCAGCGCACCCAGCCCAGGTAGCGTTTCATCCAGGGGCCTGCTTCATTTTTTTCACTCTCATGGCCAGCCGGTTTCAACATGTAGGCCGCCATCATCGGGGTCAGCATTCGGGCGACTACCAGTGAAGCGAACACGGCCAGTGCGGCTGTCCAACCGAATTGCTTGAAGAATTTGCCAGCCACACCACTCATGAATGCGGTGGGCAGGAATACGGCAATCAGGGTGAAGGTGGTGGCTATCACCGCCAGGCCGATTTCATCTGCTGCTTCGCGGGCGGCCTCGATCGGGCTTTTGCCCATGCGCAGGTGCCGAACAATGTTTTCCACTTCAACAATTGCATCATCCACCAGGATACCCACCACCAGCGACATGGCCAGCAGCGACACCACGTTCAAACTGAAACCCAGGTAGTACATGCCTGCGAATGCAGGAATGACCGACAAGGGCAAGGCCACTGCAGACACGAATGTGGCCCGCCAGTCCCGCAGGAAAAACCACACCACAACCACCGCCAGGAATGCGCCTTCGTACAGCATTTTCATGGAGCTGTCGAAGTCTTCCTTCACCGGCTCCACGAAGTTGAAGGCCTCCACGATCGTGAGGTCGGCGCGCCTGGCTTTCAGCTCATCCAGTGCCTTGGCCACGCCCTTGCCCACTTCCACTTCACTGGCACCTTTGCTGCGGGTGACTTCAAAACCCACCACTTCTTCACCGTTCAGCAGGGCCGCGGAACGCCTGTCAGCCACCGTGTCCCGGATGGTGGCAATGTCTGGCAACTGCACCCGCCGGCCATTGCTGAGCACAATCGAAATGTCATTCAATTCGCTGGCGCTTTTTACCGTCGCAATGGTGCGCAGGGGTTGCTCACCCACACCAAGGTCAGCACGACCACCTGCGGCCTCCAGTTGCGTATTGCGCAACTGGCGTGACACTTCCAGCGGGCTGACACCCAACGCCTGCATTTTCAACGGGTCCAGCTCGACCACCACCTGCCGCGTCACACCGCCTACGCGGTTCACGGCACCCACGCCTTTCACACTCAGCAGGGTCTTGGTGATCGTGTCGTCCACGAACCAGGACAGGCCCTCTTCATCCAGCGCAGTGGATGCAACCGTGTAGGCCAGCACAGGTGAGCCACTCAACTCCAGCTTGTTGATCACCGGGTCGCGCAGATCGGTGGGCAGATCAGCCCTAACACGGGCCACGGCAGAGCGCACATCATCTACCGCTTCCTGTGTACTTTTCTCCAGGTTGAATTCAACCGTGATACTGACCACGCCATCCTGCACCTTGGTGTAGATGTGCTTCAACTGCTGCAGGGTAGCCAGCGAGTTCTCGATTTTCCGGGCCACATCATTTTCAAGCTGGGAAGGCGAGGCACCGGGCAGGCTGGCAGTGACCAACACCGTGGGCAGTTCAATATCCGGGAACTGCTGGATTTTCATGCTGGAAAAGCTGAACAGGCCAACCACGGTCAGCAGGAAAAACAGCATGACCGAGGGAATCGGATTCTTGATGGACCAGGTGGATACGTTCACTTC
>DASUDJ010000046.1:0-3374 GCA_036275635.1 Limnobacter sp.
CTTTGCGCGCCTGTACGGCATGCCGGTGGGCATCGTGGCCAACAATGGCATTCTGTTTTCCGAGTCGGCCCAGAAGGGTGCGCACTTCATTGAACTGTGCTGCCAGCGAAAAATTCCGCTGGTGTTCCTGCAGAACATCACCGGCTTCATGGTGGGCAAGAAAGTGGAGAACGAAGGCATTGCCCGCCATGGTGCAAAAATGGTGATGGCGGTGGCCTGTGCCAAGGTGCCGAAATTCACGGTGGTGATTGGTGGCTCATTCGGTGCCGGCAACTACGGCATGTGTGGCCGGGCCTACAGCCCGCGCTTCATGTGGATGTGGCCGAATGCCCGTATCAGCGTGATGGGCGGTGAACAGGCGGCTGGCGTGCTGGCCACCGTGAAGCGCAACCAGATTGAAGCCAAGGGCGGTAGCTGGAGCAAAGAAGAAGAGGCTGAATTCAAGGCCCCCACCCTGAAGCAGTTTGATGAGCAAAGCCAGCCTTACTACGCCACGGCCCGGCTGTGGGACGATGGACTGATCGACCCGGCGGACACCCGCCGCATCCTGGGCATGGCCATTTCAGCCAGTCTGAATGCCGACATACCGGAAACGAAATTCGGTGTTTACAGAATGTGAGTAAGGGCTGGCCCTGCAGACAACAAGAACAACGGAGACTTTGAAGTGAGCGAACAGTTGAATGAGCAGCTGGCGAGTGAAAAGCCAGTGATAGAAACCCGCAAGGGAAAGTCCGTCTGGCTGACCCTGAACCGGCCGCAAGTGAAAAACGCCATGAATGGTGAAATGATCGCCATGCTGGTGGAGGCCTTTCAACGCTTGGGGCACGATCCCGACACCCGTGCAATTGTGCTGGCAGGCAATGGCGATGCATTCTGTTCCGGTGCCGACCTGTCCTACATGATGCAAATGGCCCAGCAGGCGGCCAGCAACCAGCAAAGCGGCCTCACCCTGACCAGCCTGTTCCGCAGCATTGCAGAATGCCCCAAGCCGGTGGTGGCGCGGGTGCATGGCCTGTGCCTGGCGGGGGCCACTGGCCTGGTCAGCGCAAGCGACATCATCCTGGCCAGCAACAATGTGAAATTCAGCCTGCCGGAAGTGAAGCGCGGCCTGATACCTGCCACCATCAGTCCCTACGTGGTTCAGGCCATGGGGGTGCAGGCAGCACGCCGATATTTCATCACAGGCGAAACATTTTCTGCTGGGAAGGCTTATGAACTGGGCATGGTGCATGAACTGACCACGCCTGAAACACTGGATCAAAAGCTGGATGAAATCCTGGCGGAACTGGACACCTGCGCGCCCGAGGCCATGGCCGCCTGCAAGAAGCTGGTGCGGGATGTCTCCCGCATGGACATCACCGCAGATGAAACTCACATCGATGTGGCCAACCGACTGGCGGCCGTGCGCGGCAGTGCAGAGGCGGCCGAGGGCATGATGGCTTTCATGCAGAAGCGAAAGCCGAAGTGGGTTGATTAACGAGTCGAATGAAGGGTTGAGAAAGGCCACAAAACAATGTTCAACAAGATACTGATTGCCAACCGTGGTGAAATTGCCCGTCGGATCAACCGCACGGCGCAGGCCATGGGCATACACACCGTGGCGGTGTACTCCAATGCAGATGCACAGGCACTGCATGTGCAGGAGTGCGATGAAGCCGTTTGCCTTGGAGAGCCTGAGGCATCAAAAAGCTATCTTGATATCCAGAAAATAATTGCGGCCGCCAGGCAGACCGGTGCGCAGGCCATCCACCCCGGATACGGATTCCTTTCAGAAAATGCGGGTTTTGCACAAGCATGTAATGAAGCTGGCATTGTTTTTATCGGTCCGGGCGTGGATGCAATCCGCATCATGGGCAGCAAGAGCGAAGCCAAGGCCTGTGTCCAGAAGGCCGGTGTGCCCTTGATCCCAGGCTATTTCGGGGATGACCAGACCCTTTCAACCCTTCAGGCAGAAGCACAGCGCATCGGATTTCCCCTGATGATCAAGGCTGTGGCGGGTGGCGGTGGCAAGGGCATCCGGATCGTGGGCAGTGCGGCAGAGTTGCAGCCCGCACTCGAGAGCTGCAAGCGAGAGGCGGCCAATGCATTTGGTGACTCTGCCGTGATGCTTGAAAAGCAGATCATCAATCCCCGCCACATAGAGGTCCAGGTGTTTGCAGACCAGCATGGCAATGTGGTGCACCTGTTCGAGCGGGATTGTTCCGCCCAGCGCCGTCACCAGAAGGTGATTGAAGAGGCGCCCGCTTTCGGGCTGACAGACGCGCAGCGAAAGGCCTTCGGTGACACTGCCGTGCAAGTGGCAAAATCAGTGAGCTACGTGGGTGCGGGCACAGTGGAGTTCCTGCTGGATGCTGGTGGTGATTTCTACTTCATGGAAATGAACACCCGCTTGCAGGTGGAACACCCGGTCACCGAGATGATCACCGGTTTCGACCTGGTGCAATGGCAGATTGAAATTGCAGCAGGCCTGCCCCTGCCCGCAACCCAGGACACCATTCACATGGATGGTCACGCCTTTGAGGCCCGGCTGTATGCTGAGAATCCGGAGCAGGGTTTCCTTCCAGCCATTGGCACTGTTGAGTTGTGGGAAACGCCAGAGGCGATCGAATTCCGAACCGGCACCCATGCCGGCCGCACTGCACCTGTCAGGCTGGATTCCGCCATGCGCAGCGGCCTTGCTGTATCACCCTATTACGACCCCATGGTGGGCAAGCTGATCACCTGGGCGCCCACCCGTGCACAGGCCCTTGAACGGCTTGTTTCCGCACTGGCCCGCCTGCGTTGTATTGGCGTGAAGAACAACCTGGCCTGGTTGCGCCGGCTTTGCCTGCAGCCAGATTTTGCAGCGGGTGGATATGACACTGGCCTGATTGACCGGATTGGCCAGGCGCCGGATGCAGGCGGCAGAGTTGCGCCAATTGATCCAGAGACGCTGAAAGCCCTGGCGGGCCTGGCCCGCTGGACCATGCAAGCCCGGTTGGCACCGCGCAACCCTTCAGACCCGCTGACCCGGCTGGACGGTTTCTATTCCAGCACGCCTGTCTACCGACAGGACAACTGGCAGACCAGCGGGCAGAACACCAGCCACATGGGCGGCCCTGCCGAGGCTGCAGGCCAGTTGACCAGCCACACCCATGTGCGTCTGCAGGGCAGCTTGGCGACTGTGCAGTCACCCGGTCACCAGCTGCTTTGTCACCTGTCGGAACACACGACCAACAATGGCCTGCCGCGCCAGACCGGTGAAATCATCAATGGACCACATGCCGGAAACTGTTTTGACCTGGTGTGGCAGGGCGACCAGTTGCACCTGTTCGTGGGTGAGGAACAGGCCCTCCTGTTGTGGAACAATCCGGCGAACATCCGGGCTGGGCTGG
>DASUDJ010000047.1:0-3371 GCA_036275635.1 Limnobacter sp.
GGGGCAGCCTGCCCCTGGATTTCAACTGCAGGCAGACCGTTGTACCGCTCCAGTCGGGGCGAACCCATACCCCATTGGGCGGTGGCAAAATTCGAGAATGGCACCATCTCGCCCTGATTATTGCGTACGTGGAATCGGTTCAGGTCTTCAGGCAACATGCGGAAAGGCGCATCCGCCTGCATGTAGACACGCTTTACGCGGCCACGGTCCAGGAAGTCGTTGATGAAGCTTCCACCCCATGCCGAGGTCAGTGTGTCGCTGATTTCAGCCACGCTCACACCCAGCGCACCAGCGCGGGCATTGTCAATGTCCAGCCGGTACTGGGGCGTGTCGGCAGTGGCGTTGGGGCGCACCCCGGCCAGCAGCGGGTTCTTTGCAGCTTCGCCGATCATGGTGTTTCGGGCCTGCAGCAGTGCATCCCGGCCAAGGCCGGTGCGGTCCTGTATGAACAGGTTGAAACCGGATGCATTGCCCAGTTCACGGATGGCTGGTGGAGCAAATGCAAATGCCTGCGCTTCCGGCCAGCTGGCGAATTCCCTGCTGGCACGCTGCACCACGGCAGCCGCCGTATTTTCCTTGCCTGGGCGTTCTTTCCAGTCCCGTAGCCTGACGAAACCAATACCTGCATTTTGTCCGGTACCGGAGAAACTGAAACCGGCCACCGTGAAAATCGACCTCACCGCTGTTTGTTCCTGGCTTAGAAAATAGTCTTCCATCCTGGACAGCACAGCGATGGTTTGCTCCTGCGTGGCACCCGGTGGCAACTGCACCTGCGTGAAGAACACGCCCTGGTCTTCATCCGGCAGGAAGGAAGTGGGCAGCCTCGTGAACAGGAAGGCGGTGATGGCAAGCAGCGCGCCATAAAGGAACAGGTAGCGGCCCGACTTGTGCAACATGCGGCCCACAGCTCCCTGATAGCGCGAATTGCTGGCGTCGAACTTCCGGTTGAACCAGCCAAAAAAGCCGGTTTTAGCATGGGAATGACCCTTCTCTATGGGTTTCAGCATGGTGGCACACAGGGCCGGGGTCAGCACCAGTGCCACAATCACCGACAGGGCCATGGCTGACACAATCGTGATCGAGAACTGCTTGTAGATGACACCCGCTGATCCGGGGAAAAAAGCCATGGGCACGAACACGGCCGACAGCACCAGGCCAATGCCCACCAGGGCGCCGGTGATCTGGTCCATGGATTTGCGGGTGGCCTCCAGTGGGGACAAGCCTTCCTCGCTCATCACCCGCTCCACGTTTTCAACTACCACAATCGCATCATCAACCAGCAGGCCAATCGCCAGTACCATGGCGAACATGGTCAGCGTGTTGATCGAGAAGCCGAAGGCAGACAGGATCGCAAATGTACCCAGCAGAACCACAGGCACTGCAATCGTTGGAATCAGCGTGGCGCGGAAATTCTGCAGGAACAGGTACATCACCAGGAACACCAGGATGATGGCCTCGATCAGGGTTTTTACAACACCCTCAATCGAGATTTTCACGAAGGGCGTGGTGTCATAGGACACATTCCATTCCATGCCTTTCGGAATCAGCGGCGTAAGCCGTTCCATTTCCCGGATTACACCTTCAGCCGTGTCCAGTGCATTTGCCCCCGATGCCAGGCGAATGCCGATGCCGGATGCATTCTTGCCGTTCCAGCGGGGCAGGGTGTTGTAATTCTCGCTGCCGTAATCCACCCTGGCCACGTCTTTCAGGCGAACGGTAGCGCCGTCTTGCGCGGTTTTCAGGATGATCTGCTCGAATTCTTCCGGTGTTTCCAGCAGGCTCTGGGCGTTGATGGTGGCTGTCAGGGATTGCCCCTTCACAGCCGGTGCTGCACCCAGTTCACCGGCAGACACTTGCGCATTCTGCGCCAATACTGCGTTGCGAATGTCTCCTGTTGAAATCCTGAACTGCGCCATCTTGTCGGGGTTCAGCCAGATGCGCATGGCATAGGGGCTGCCGAACACCTGAACCTCACCCACTCCGTTCACGCGGCTCATGGTGTCCTGCACATTCGATGTGATGAAGTCGGCCAGTTCAGTCGAGGTGTACTCTCCATCAGTTGCAGTGAATGCAATCACCAGCAGGTAGCCAGTCGAACTTTTCGTCACCTGGATGCCCTGCCTTTGCACTGCACTGGGCAGCAGTGGCACAGCGAGGCTGAGCTTGTTCTGAACCTGCACCTGTGCAATGTCCGGGTTGGTGCCGGGCTTGAAAGTCAGTTCAATCCGAAGGCGGCCAGTGGAATCGCTGGTGGATTTCATGTAGCGCAGCCCATCCAGGCCAGTCATCCGCTGTTCAATCACCTGTGTAACCGAGTCCTGCAGGGTTTCAGCAGAAGCGCCGGGGTAGGTGGCCTGGATGGTGACTGCAGGCGGGGCAATTGCGGGGTACTGGGCAATCGGCAAATTGAAAATGGCCAGTGCACCTGCCAGCATGATCACGATGGCAATCACCCAGGCAAAAATCGGGCGGTCGATAAAGAAACGGGACATGTTGCTGCTCCTGCCAGTGGCGCTTACTTGCTTTCAGCAGGTTTGTTGGTGGTCGCGCTGACGTCTTTGCCGGCTGGCTGCTCTGCGATTACTTCTGCAGCCTGGCCGGCCTTCACTTTCTGGACACCTTCCACGATCAGCCGGTCTCCGGGCTGAAGCCCCTCGGAAATCAGCCACTGGTCACCGATTGCCCTGGCCGTGGTGATATTGCGTTTTTCGACCGTGTTGTCTGCATTCAGGATGAAAGCCGCAGGCTGACCGGTCGCATCCCGCACGATGCCTTTCTGCGGAACGAGAATGCCGTTCTCGCGCACCCCGGTTTCAAGTGAGGCCCGCACATACATCCCCGGCAACAACTTCTGATCGGGGTTCGGGAATACGGCCCGAAGGGTAACCGTGCCGGTGGCCTGGTCCACCGTCACATCACTGAACTGCAGTTTGCCTTCGGGTTCGTAATTTGAGCCGTCTTCCAGCTTCAGCCTGACCCGGGCCGTATCCTTGCCGATCCGCTTCAGTGCGCCGCTTTCCAGGTCGCGTTTCAACTGCAACAGTTCGGTGGTGGATTGGGTCAGATCCACGTAAATCGGGTCAAGTTGCTGGATGGTGGCCAGTGCATTTGTCTGGCCTTGCTGCACCAGCGCGCCTGGAGTGATGGTCGAGCGACCAATCCGTCCGCCGATTGGCGCAGTGACCCGGGTGTAATCCAGGTTGATCTGCGCGGTTTTCACTGCAGCCTTGCCGGCAGCCACATCGGCTTCAGCCTGTTTCAGGGCTGCAAAGGCGTCATCCTTTTCCTGCTGGCTGACCGCATTTTGCAATGACAGTTCCTGGAAGCGGTCATTGCGTACCTTTGCACTGATCAGGTTGGCCTGCGCTTTT
>DASUDJ010000048.1:0-3396 GCA_036275635.1 Limnobacter sp.
ATCGTTTGATTTCCCTCACTATGCATTTTCCCAGCAGCCTTCCTTCAAACTCCTCAAGCGTGCTCAGGTCGCAAATCAATTGATCCTTGGAGTTAAAGCCATTGCGGTATGTGTAAGTGCCACTTCCTGATGTGTAGATTCGTATTTCCTTTCCTCCAAAAGATGCGCCAAGCGTATTGGCAACACTAGGCTGATGAAACAACCGAAACAGGAGATGCGGCCTTACCTCGCCTGTAACCCTGGGGAAACTGAAGCGCCCATGCCCGTCAGTTCGCGCAACGGCCACGCGTGGCGGCGTTCCGTCAGGTTCATAGTTCCAGTACAAAGTCTGTGTCAGTTCAAGCCCTGGGACAGGTCTGCCCTGATTCAAGATCTGGCCTTCAATCGCAGGCCACAGCAGCACGGTTTCCTTGGCCATCGCACACCCATGAAATAGTGGAACTACAGCCAGCAACAAGGCCAGCCAGGCTAGTTTCGAATTGATCATTAAAGGGCCCGAAGCAGGCGGGAAATCATGAAAGCCAACACTATGAGTCAAGCGGCCATCTGAAAGCAAAACCCCACCCGGCTTGGTTAGCTACCGGGTGGGGTTTGATGGGGAAATGCCAAGTTGACTGTTCAAATCAACTTGGCGAATCTGAATGTCAGGAAGTTGTTTGAGAGGCTACACCAGTCAAACCTTTCGGCATGGGGAAGGCAATGTTTTCCTCAACACCCTCCAGGTTGCGCACCGACAGTGCACCCCACTCCTTCAGGCGTTTTACCACGCCTTGCACCAGGTGTTCAGGGGCAGATGCACCCGCTGTAAGGCCAATGTGCTTCACCCCATCAAACCATGCGCGATCCAGGCTGTCTGCATTTTCTATCAGCCTGGCCGGAACACCCAGCTTTTCGGCCACTTCCCGCAGGCGGTTTGAATTGGAACTGCTGGGGCTGCCCACGACCAGCACGAAATCCACCTGGCGAGCCATGAATTTCACAGCATCCTGTCGGTTCTGGGTGGCATAACAAATATCCGCCTTCTTGGGCTCTCGAATGTCAGGAAACCTGGCTTTCAGGGCGTTGATCACCTGGGAGGCATCATCCACACTCAAGGTGGTCTGGGTTACATACGCCAGCTGTGTGCCGGGGGAAACCTGCAGCCGCCCGACATCCTCAACAGTTTCCACCAGGTAAATGCCATCTTTCACCTGCCCCATGGTGCCTTCCACCTCGGGATGCCCCTCGTGGCCGATCATCACGATCTCGCAACCTTGCGACCGCATTTTGCTCACCTCGACATGAACCTTGGTGACCAGCGGACAGGTTGCGTCAAACACCTTCAAACCAAGATTCTCGGCCTGGACACGAACATCCTGTGAAACCCCGTGCGCTGAAAACACCACTGTGGAGCCTGTTGGCACATCCTCCAGTTCATCCACGAAAATTGCACCCTTGGCACGCAAATCGTCCACCACAGTCTTGTTGTGGACAATTTCATGCTTCACATAAATCGGCGAACCGAACTGGGCCAGCGCTCTTTCTACAATTTCAATGGCCCGGTCCACACCGGCGCAAAAGCCGCGAGGCTGGGCCAGGCTGATTTCCATACTCACCTTACAGAACCCCGATCAGTTGCACCTCAAAGGTCAGGGCCTTGCCTGCCAGAGGATGGTTGAAATCGAACAGGACATCGTCTTCACGCACTTCAACCACGGTGCCGGCAAATTGACCGCCATCGGGTGCGGGAAAATGCACAAACTCTCCGGGCTCGAATGTGGTGCCCTCTTCCGCATATTTCGAGAGCAGGGCCTTGGTGACAGGGCGATACAGGTCGGGATTGATGTCGCCGTACCCACTGCCCGCAGGCAATGTGAAAATATCCCGCTGCCCTGCCTGCATGCCAAACAGGCAACGCTCAAGGCCTTCAGCCAACTGACCTGCACCAATTGACAGGGTGGCTGGCTTGTCCTCAAAAGTGGACACGATGACTTTCTGACTGTCGGCCAGCCGAATGCGATAATGCAGGGTCACAAAGGAAGTTTCATTCACCACGGGCTTGGGTTGTACTGCGTCAGTCATTTCAACATCCTGATTAAATTCGAAATTCATTCAAAATCAGCCCCTATTCTACGCCTATGACACGCATTCAGCGATTGCGTGCTGTCTGATGAGCCAAGGGAACTGCCCAGATCTATTGGCCCACCAATTGAATTTCAAGGCAATCCAGATGAGCATACAAAGCTGGCCCCAGCACGACAGACCCCGCGAGAGGCTTATCAGGCAGGGTGCACAGGCCCTGTCCGATGCAGAGCTGCTGGCCATCTTCCTGCGCACCGGCCTGCCCGGAAAAAGTGCGGTAGACCTGGCCAGGGAAATGATCAACCATTTTGGAGGGCTCCAGAACCTGAACAGGGTTTCACTGGCTGACTGGCTTCAAATCCGTGGCCTGGGGGAAGCGAAGTATGCACAACTGCGTGCCTGCCTGGAAATGGCCAAGCGGTGTCTCTCCCATGAGATTCGGGAAATGCCACAGGATTCCAGCACACCCGAGTTGCTGATCCAGTTTGTCAGGGCGCAGATTGGCTTGAGTAAAATAGAGCATTTTCTGGTAATTGCCCTCGACAGCCAGTTGAAGGTTCTGACGCAAAAAGTGATATCCAGCGGCACGGTCAACAAGACAGCAGTATTTCCACGCGAAGTACTCAAATTCGCGATCCATGCAAATTCGCCCCGCGTCGTGGTGGCACACAACCATCCAAGCGACAATTGCACGCCCAGCAGCGCGGATGACCGCCTCACCAGGGACCTGTACAGTGCGCTGGCCTTGGTGGATATTGAATTGGTGGATCACTTGGTGGTGGGGCCAGGTTGCAGCTATTCCTACCGACTGAATAACCGACCACCTTTTTGATTTTTTCCATAAAAAAGGCTGGGCAAAAGTCGATGAATTGGTTACAATCTTGGACTTCGCCGCAAATCCATGCTTTTTTTACGGCCTGGCTTTTTGCAGAACCACTAATTTGCTGAATTTTTTGGGGTCATCATGGCTCGCGTATGTCAAGTAACGGGTAAGCGCCCAATGGTCGGAAACACTGTTTCCCACGCCAACAACAAAACAAAACGACGTTTCCTGCCCAACTTGCAGTCACGCAAGTTCTGGGTTGAAAGCGAGAACCGCTGGGTCCGCCTGCGTCTAACCAACAACGCGCTGCGCACAATCGACAAGAACGGCATTGATGCTGTTTTGGCCGATCTTCGTGCCCGTGGCGAAATCTGAGCGGGAGTAAGTCATGGCTAAAGGCGGTCGCGAAAAAATCAAACTCGAATCTTCTGCAGGTACTGGTCATTTCTACACCACGACCAAAAACAAGCGCACGAAGCCCGAGAAAATCGAAATCATGAAATACGACCCAG
>DASUDJ010000049.1:0-4046 GCA_036275635.1 Limnobacter sp.
GCCCTGCAATGGAGGATTGAAGTCTTTCAAGTCGCCGTTGTGGGCAAAGACCCAGGCTTGTCCCCACAGCTCACGAACGAAAGGATGGCAGTTCTGAAGTTTCACCTGCCCCACGGTGGCTTTGCGAATGTGGGAAATCACGTTGTAGGAGCGAATGGGATAGTTGCGGATCAGTTCTGCCACGGGGGAGTCTGACGCCGGTCGGTGATCAATGAAACACCGGGCAGCAGACCCCTCGAAAAATGCAATTCCCCAGCCATCGGCATGTTCATCTGTCAGGCCTCCCCGCTTGGCGAACCCCTCGAAGGAGAACTGGATGTCGGTGGGCGTGTTGCAGTTCATGCCGAGCAGTTGACACATGATTTAAATTGCAGATTGATTGACTGAATTCATTTTAAGAGACTTTTCATGTCCGGAACGGATGACTTTTACAGAGCGCTGTTGACAGATGCATTCAATGCGGGCGTGCTGGCGGCCCAGCCTGACCAGGCCATCAGGCAGGCCTGGCAGGAGCAGGTTCTGCCCTGGTTGAACCGGGTTGCACCAAAGCGAAAAAGATTGTGGGTGTACGGGGCGGGCAAGGCGGCCGCGTCAATGGCCCTTGCGTTGGAGCAGGCCGCTGGTGAGAAGGAGAGCCTTTCTGGTTTTGTTGTGACGCGGCGCGGGCACGAGGTGCTCACTGCCGTAATTGAGGTGATCCAGGCCGCCCACCCGGTTCCGGATGAGGACGGTTGTGCTGCTGCCGCCAGGTTGTTTCAGGCGGTGTCGGCTGTGCCTGAAGATGATGCGGTGGTTGCGCTGGTGTCGGGTGGTGGTTCCAGCCTGCTGAGCGCGCCGGTGGCGGGTATTCCTTTTGCAGATTTGCAGCAATTGAATCGAGGTTTGCTGGCCTGCGGTGCGCCAATTGATGAAATGAATATCGTGCGCAAGCATGTCACCCTGACCTTGGGAGGGCAGCTTGCCCGGGTCTGCCCGGCACCGGTTTTTCAACTGCTGATTTCAGATGTGCCCGGTGATGATCCCAGTTCAATTGCCTCCGGTCCATTTACGGCAGATGCAAGTACTTTCCAGGATGCGATTGAAGTGTTGCAACGGTGGAATGTGTTGGTACCAGAATCTGTATTGGCCCACCTGGAAAAAGGCGCGGGCGGGGAACTAGAGGACACCCCCAAGCCCGGCTCGGAAGTGTTCCGAAAAGTGCAAACCCACTTGCTGGCCAGCAATGCAAAATCACTGGCTGAGGTCACTGTGTACTTGGAGGGGCAGGGCTACAAGGTCTTGAATCTGGGCGACACATTGGAGGGGGAGTCCAGGGATGTGGCGAGAGTGCATGCCGCAATTGTGCGGCAAGTTGCCTCGGGGCAGGCTGGGTGGCCATCGGTGCCAGTGGCTTTGATCAGTGGAGGAGAATGTACAGTAACCTTGAGCAAGTCACAGTTGCTGCAGGCGCGAGGTGGGCGCAATTCCGAGTTCCTCCTGGCTCTGGCTTATTACCTGCGCGATCTCGACCAAGCTGTCATGTTGGCAGCACTGGCGGCAGACACAGATGGGATTGACGGCATGGGTGGACATGCGGGTGCATTCCTTTTGCCCGGCGACAATGCCCGTGCTCGCGCCGCTAACCTGGCCCAGAAGGTGTTTCTTGACCAGCACACCAGTTTTGATTATTTCCATCAATTGGACCGATTGCTGACAACAGGGCCCACGATGACCAACGTGAATGATTTGAGGATCATCCTGATTGGGAGACCTTGAGGAATGGCAACAGGTAGCTGGGTTAAAATTGGCGGTTACCAAAATCTGGAATTCGCTTCATGATCCAAACCATCCGCATAGCTCCACCCGATGACTGGCACCTTCACCTGCGCGATGGCGAAGCACTGGAGTACGTGGTTGCCGCAACAGCCCTGAATTTCCGAAGGGCAATCGTGATGCCCAATTTGAAGCCGCCGGTAACCACTGTTGAACAGGCTGCTGCTTATCGCGAGCGTATTCTTAAAGCGGTTGAAAAGGCTTGCGCAAGCGGAAGTTTCACCAATGAAGAGCAGCAGGTGATGCGCCAGTTTCAACCCTTGATGGTGTTGTACCTGACCGGTGCAACCCAGCCAGCAGAAATCGAGAAGGCTGTCTCCAGTGGTGTGGTTCAAGCAGTGAAGTTGTATCCCGCCGGTGCCACCACCAACTCCGAGGCGGGCGTATCTGATCTGCTTGGACAATGCAGCAGTGTGTTGCAAGCCATGCAGGCCCTCGGCCTGCCTTTGCTGGTGCATGGTGAAGTTACTGATTCGCATGTGGATGTGTTCGATCGGGAAGCCGTATTCGTGGAGACGGTGATGAAACCCCTGCGCGAGCGCTTTCCAGGCCTGCGGGTTGTATTCGAACACATCACCACTGAACAGGCCGCCAGGTTTGTGACCGAGTTCTCGAGTCTGGATGCAGAGGGGCGTCCCATGCTGGCCGCCACCATCACGCCACAACACCTGCTGTACAACCGCAATGCGCTTTTCAAGGGTGGGCTTCAGCCGCACTGGTACTGTTTGCCAGTGCTGAAACGTGAAGTGCATCGCAAGGCCCTGCTGACTGCTGCAACCAGTGGCTTGCCGCAGTTTTTCCTGGGGACGGACAGCGCGCCCCACGCGCGCCACCTGAAGGAAATGTCTTGTGGTTGTGCGGGATGCTATTCAGCCCCCTACGCCATGTCGCTTTATGCGGAAGCCTTTGAGCAGGCTGGCGCCTTGCAGGACGCCTCTCTGTTCGAGAAGTTCTGCAGCCTGAACGGGCCCGCTTTTTACGGCATGCCGGTAAACCAGGGTGTGTATGAATTGCAGCGCAGGCCTTTTGAGGTGCCGCGGCAACTTCCATTTGTAACAGAAAGCGGCATTGTTCCCCTAAGGGCCGGGGAAACCCTGGACTGGACTGTGACCCGCCGGGCCTGAGGTAAACAGGATGGGGGTCGAGTGTTTCCCCTGGTTGTGGCCCTTTGGTGAGGGGGTGGCTTATCCGGATCGGCCGACCTGTGAGTCATTCGATGTCTGCAGCCAGTTGACCCGCTTGCGTTCGCAGGTTGACGCGAATGTCCCATGTTTCGTTCCATCTGAAGAAAGCCTGGGTGCCCTTGCCTATGAGCTTCGCGTATGGACTGGTGCCGTTCCGACACGCAACATGGCCCACGATTGGTACAACGGGCTGGTCTGGCTGGCTTTCCCGGAGGCCAAGCAAGCCATCAATCTGCGCCATGTGGCAGCCGGTAAGGAAGAGACCAGCCAACAAACCGTGAATGCACGGCAATCCCGGAACGGAAGAAGCAGGCAGCGTGATGCGCTGACCCTGTTTGATGAAAACGGGGCAATACTTTTGACAACCAATCCTGATTTTTGCCAGGCTCTGCTGGACCATGATTGGGCTTACCTGTTTGAAAAACAGGAAATGAACTGGGAGCAACAGGCGAAACTCCTGTTGTTTGGTCACGGTTTGCTGGACTCCCTGCATGTGCCTTACAAGGGCTTGTGTGCAAAGGCGGTGCCGGTGCATGTGCCCAGTCTGCAACTGGACAGCGCTGTCCTGAGGGAAATCATGCGGCAAGTCGTGATGAAACTGCAGGACCCGGCCAACCTGAATCCGTTGCCGGTCATGGGTATTCCCGGCTGGTTTGCGGAATCAAAAAATCCGGAGTTTTACCGGGATTCGAAGGTTTATCGCGCCAAGCCAACACGTCACCTTCATTCATCTCATAAAAGATTGGCATTTCACTGGGACGGTAATACACTTCGGGATGGAAAGTGCGCCGGACAATCGCTGCCTGAATTTCAGGGGGAGGAAAGTCCGGACTCCAGTGAGCACGGTGCTGGTTAACGACCAGGCGCAGCAGGTTGGGGCAACCCGGCTGAAGGCGACGGAAAGTGCAACAGAAAACACACCGCCGATGGAAAGGAAACTTTCACAGGCAAGGGCGAACCGGAGGTGTAAGAGACCCCCGCAGACTTGGTGACAAGGCTGGCAAGGTAAACCCCACTTGGAGCAACACCAAATAGGCGCGCAGGCGCTTC
>DASUDJ010000050.1:0-4236 GCA_036275635.1 Limnobacter sp.
CAAACCCGGCAAGAGGATTGATCCAGCAACCGGTGCGTGCAAGCCCGTACCAGAGCACCAGCACCTGCAGCATGCCACCCACCATCACAGCAATCGCAAATGCCATTACTGCCTGGTCAAAATAGGGTGCTAGAAAAAGAGCACCGGCGATAAAGCTGATGTTCAGAAGCACCGGGGCGAAGGCAGGCAAGGCAAAGGAGCGGAAAGTGTTCAACAGGCCGGAAGCGAGTGCGACCATTGAAATAAGAAGGATATAGGGAAACATCCACTGCGTTAGAAGCACTGTGAGTTCGAACTGTTCACTGCCACGCTGCAGGCCGCTCGCCATACCAACGACCAGCCAGCCTGCCCCCACCACACCTAGGAGCACGATCAGCAGCAAGGCAAGAAACAGCAGTGAACTGACCCGCCTGGCCAGCTCTACGGCCGCAGGCTTGCCCTCGGTGGCATGGGTCTGGGAAAGAATTGGAATAAAGGCTTGCGAAAACGCGCCCTCTGCAAACAGGCGGCGCAACAGGTTGGGAATGCGGAACGCGATAAAAAAAGCGTCTGACTCAGCCCCTGCCCCCAAAAGCCGCGCGGTGATAGTCTCCCGGACCAGACCTGTGATCCGGGATAGCATGGTCATGGCACTGACCAGCGCCGCAGACTTCAATAAATTCATATAGTGATTGTGAAAGGGCTGGTATTTTGTTAAAATTGCGGGTTTTCGAATTCTACACCCTGGAACAAGCAATATGGCCAACTCAGCACAGGCGCGCAAGCGCGCAAAACAAGCCGCCAAAGCAAATGCGCACAATTCTGCCATTCGTTCAGCGATGAGAACTGCGGTAAAGAAAGTACGCGCTGCTGTTGAAGCAGGCGACAAAGCGGCTGCCCAGGCAGTTTACCGCGAAACCACACGAATCCTGGATCGCGTGGCCGACAAGGACCTGATCCACAAGAACAAGGCTTCACGCAACAAGTCCCGCCTGTCTGCGCTTGTCAAAGGCATGGCAGCCTGATTTAGTCCACTCATTCAGTGGGCATGCCCGGTTGCCCCCGGGTTTGCACGCAAGCGATTCGAATCTGACTTCCTGGAGCTCTCGATTCGCTAAAGCACTGGCAGTGGAAACCCACAGCCAACATTTTGAAGTTCATAAAAAAGCCCCTTGATTGCAAGGGGCTTTTTGTGTTTCCGAGGCTGTACCATCCAGGCCTTATGAATCTGGCAAGAGGCAGGCATCCAGCAACTGGAGATCATTGTCCCTCGCAAAGTTCAGCACAAACTTCATGGCCATGGGTTCAATCTCGGCCAGACGCTCATCTACAACAACGCACTTCACACCATTCATGACAATTGGCTTGGCATAGGGGCTGTAAGCCAGGTGCTGCTGGGCTGGCTGACGGCCGGGCGGCCTGTAGCAGGACAGCACACCACAGAGGCGCTCGGCCCAGTCGGAAGGGCGAAAAGGCTTTCCTGAAGACGTCAGCCCGAGAATAAAAAATTCCTTGGGCTTGACCTTGGGTGGTTCAGCCATAAACGAAATGCTCCTGAGGGTTGCTCGCACCCTGACCTGTAGTTTTGATGTGTATTGTCAGGGTGTAATCTTACAGCGTGCTGAAGATCAGGCGAAAATTTGGCTAGACCCTGTCAATGCGGGCATATGCCGAGTGGTTGTGGATGGACTCGAAATTTTCCGCTTCCACCGTGTAGTGGCCAACCTGCTTGAATTTGTTCATTGCTATCGCCACATCCCGCACCAGGTCTTCAACAAACTTGGGATTGTCATAAGCCCTTTCGGTCACATATTTCTCATCCGGGCGCTTCAGTAAACCGTACAGTTCACAAGACGCTTGCTGCTCGATTGCAGAAATGAACTGGGCAATGTCCAGGTCTTCTTTCAGTTGCACCCGTGCAGTGACATGGGATCGCTGGTTGTGGGCACCGTATTCGGAGATTTTCTTGGAACAGGGGCACAAACTGGTCACAGGCACCACGGCTGTCAGGTAAATGTCCTGACCTTCGGCTGTGGCGGCGCCTTCCAGGGTCAGCTGATAGTCCATCAAGCTGGCCACACCGCTGATGGGTGCAACCTTGGACAGGAAATACGGCAACTGCATCTTGATCCGACCTGAAGGCGCATCCAGGCGCTGCAGCATTTCCGCAAGCATGGCACGGAAACCAGCCACTGTCAGGACTTTGCCCTGCGACTCTTCAAGCAGCGCGATGAATCGGGACATGTGAGTGCCCTTCTGCTCCGCAGGCAGGTAGACGGTCATCTCGAACTCAGCCACTGAAGGCAGGGGTTTTTGCCCCTGCAGTTCAATCAGCACAGGATACTTCACCGAACGGATGCCCACCGACTGGATTGCAATGTGCCGGGTATCTACTGAGCTTTGAACGTCAGGAATGACCGCAGCAGTCAAGTCGTTGGTCTGGTTGTTGGCCACTGCGTTCTCCAGGCCTTTGTCGCGTGTATTCATAACTTCCTCATGTGTTTGCGGCGCGCCCGGTTACATGGCGTACCACATTGCTATGGCGATCAAAAAACTCGCCAAAGTGCTGCTTGATGGACGCTTCAATGCCTGGGGCGTCCAGCCCAATGTTCTTCAGCAGAAGTGCGGGATCCCCGTGATCAATGAATTCATCCGGGAAACCGAGTTGCAGAACCCTGTTGTTGAAACCTTTCGAGTGCAGGTATTCAGTGACCGCAGAACCAGCGCCGCCCATGATACAACCCTCTTCTGCAGTCACAAAGCTGTAGCGCTGCTCGGCAAATTTCTGCAACAGTTCCGAGTCAATCGGCTTGACCCAGCGCATGTCTACCACGGTTGCGCCCAGAGTGCGCCCTGCTTCAAGACATGTTTCCAAGATGGAGCCAAAAGCCAGAATAACAAGCCTGTGAGCTGGATCAGTGGGCGAATACCGCTCAATTGCCTTGCCTATTTCAACACTGTCCAGAGATTCATCGGCGACCACCCCGGGACCGGTTCCCCTCGGATAACGCACAGAGGCACAGCCTGGATATTGGTAAGCCGTGGTCAACAGCTTGCGGCACTCATCTTCATTGGAAGGGGCCGCAATGACCATGTTGGGTATGCAACGCAGGTAGGCAATGTCATAGTTGCCTGCATGTGTGGCGCCGTCTGCGCCAACCAGGCCAGCCCTATCGAGTGCGAAAGTGACGTCCAGGTTCTGCAGGGCCACATCATGAATCAACTGGTCATAGGCGCGCTGCAGGAACGTGGAGTAAATCGCAACCACCGGTTTCAGGCCCTCGCAGGCCAAGCCGGCCGCAAAGGTAACCGCATGCTGCTCGGCGATGCCGACATCAAAATAGCGGGATGGAAAACGGCGTTCGAACTCCACGAGACCAGATCCTTCCCGCATGGCGGGTGTGATACCCACCAGCTTGCGATCAGACTGGGCCATGTCGCAAAGCCATTTGCCGAAAATCTGGGTGTAGGTGGGCGGCTTTGGACCTGTTGCCTTCTGGATGCCTATGCTGGGGTCGAACTTGCCTGGCCCATGGTAAAGGACAGGGTCTTGCTCTGCCAGCTTGTAACCAGCCCCTTTCTTGGTGATCACATGCAGGAATATCGGCCCTTTCATGGCCCGCAGGTTCTGCAGCGTGGGCACCAGTGCATCCAGGTCATGCCCGTCGATCGGCCCGTAATAGTTAAAGCCGAACTCCTCGAACAATGTGGCTGGGCTCATCATGCCCTTCACATGCTCT
This sequence comes from Limnobacter sp., assembly GCA_036275635.1. Taxonomy (GTDB): domain Bacteria; phylum Pseudomonadota; class Gammaproteobacteria; order Burkholderiales; family Burkholderiaceae_B; genus Limnobacter. The sequence goes on from DASUDJ010000050.1 coordinate 3,720, forward strand.
TCAAGCCTGTGCGCCAGTTCATACAGCGGTGGCGCAACCCCCAGGATGCCCTTGCCCACCTCTTTCACATTGTTCATCATTCGGCCGGACAGCAACTTGGCCAGGTACTTGTTCAGGGCGCCCACGGGTGGCGAAATCGACATGTCGTTGTCATTCAGGATGACCAGCAGGTCAATGTCGGGTGTTACACCGGCATTGTTCAGCGCTTCAAAAGCCATGCCGGCCGTCATTGAGCCATCGCCGATTACCGCGATATGCTTGCGGTTGACGCCCAGGTTGCGGGAGGCCACCGCCATGCCCAAGGCAGCGGAAATCGAGGTGCTTGAGTGGGCCGTGCCAAAAGCGTCATATTCGGATTCCGAACGTTTCGGAAAACCGGAAATGCCGCCAAACTGCCGAAGGCCGGGCATGGCATCCCTGCGCCCTGTCAGGATTTTGTGGGGATAGGTTTGATGGCCCACATCCCAGACAATCCGGTCATTCGGGGTGTTGAAAACATAATGCAGGGCCACAGTCA
>DASUDJ010000051.1:0-7547 GCA_036275635.1 Limnobacter sp.
AACGCCACTTGGGTTTCTTCAGGCAGGTGTCGATTGCGGTCTGCAGGTTGCGGGATTTCCTGACCGGGTCAGCATCATCCATGGCCTGAACAAAATAATGCTGAAAATCAAGCTGGGCCAGGGCATCCAGGTTCTGACCCAACTGCGGCACCACCACCTTCAACTCTTGCCCGCTGGTTTGAACCAACTCACTGCCGAACTTCGGGCTGACGCAAATCCAGTCCACCCCTGCCGGTACGGGCAGTGTGCCGTTGGTTTCCACTGCAATTTCGAAACCATGAGCATGCACCGCGTCTATCAGGGCTTTGTCCAGCTGCAACACGGGCTCTCCCCCGGTGAATACTACATACGGCTTTGCAGCACCGGGAACGCCTTCATAAGTGTCTGCAATGGCCTGGGCCAGCTCTTCTGCGCTCCTGAACTTTCCGCCACCAGTACCATCTGTGCCCACAAAGTCAGTGTCACAGAATTTGCAGACTGCTGTGGCCCTGTCTTCCTCGCGTCCAGTCCACAGATTGCAACCGGCAAACCGGCAGAACACAGCCGCACGGCCTGCCTGGGCCCCTTCGCCCTGCAGGGTATAAAACATCTCTTTGACGGTGTAGGTGGCCACTTTGATTGCGCTGGTTGATACAGGCGCCATGCTACTTCAATTGAGAAAAAGTGCCCAGAAAAAGGGCAAAAAAATGCCCGATATGGTTAATCGGGCAAACCTCAGAAGCAAAGGAGGAGGGATGTGAAACCGTAGTTTGCAAGCACCCAAATTTCCTTTCAACCTTATTTTTCGAGGCTTTCCTCGAAACTCCAGAGTTACATCCAAAGTTTTCAAGTAGAGGGAATATTCAAAAAACCCGGAAATATAACCGCCGCTTTGTTTTCCGGTTGTCAGGTCTCCAATCAAGAATGAATTAGAGTAAAAAGCCAAAACCGACCGACCGGTTACGGGTGTTGTTTATTGATCGCTTCCTGATTTCAAACAAAGCTGCAAAAGGACGCGCATTTTTTCCGCACCCTGCTGGTTCATGCACTCGATGTTCCGCATTGGAATTGAATCCACATCCGGGTAACTGTCGATGGCCTGGCTGAGGCTGTCCTCACGCAACAGGTGCAGCATGGGGAAAGGCGAGCGGTTGGTGAAGTTTTCCGCATCGTCTGGCCGGGTGCCGCCAAACTGGTAATCCGGATGGAAACTGGCCACCTGGTAAACCCCTTCCAGGTCCATGTCAAACAACAGTCGGTCTGCCAGTTCCAGAAAATCATTGTACTGGTAGAAGTCCTGCAGCACCCCGGGATGAATCAGCAAAGTGGTTTCCACTGATTCATCCGCAGTCAGCAATTCAAGCTCACTGACCAGGTCCTGCAGCAATGCCTCTTCATCGGTCGCCTTGCTGACCACGAACCGCACCCTTTCCTTCACCAGTTCACGCTTGGCAAACGGGCACAGGTTGAAGCCAACCACCACCTGCTCCACCCAGCAGCGGGTGGAATCAATGATGTGCTGTTCGGAAGGCATGTTCACCTGGCCTGTCACTTAAAAGGAAAGCTGCACGCCCGGCGCCACCGCCAGGATTGCCGCCTTGAACTCACCCTGTATGCGGGTGAGCGCAGCATCATTGTCTGCCTCAAAACGCATGACCACCACCGGCGTGGTGTTGGATGGGCGGGCCAGACCGAAGCCATCTGCATACTCTGCGCGCACGCCATCAATCGTGTTGACCGATTCAGCAGAGGGAAACTTTCCTTCCGCCTGCAGCTTTTTCACGATGTCGAAATTCACACCTTCAGCAGTGTGCAACTGCAATTCCGGCGTGCTTGATGAATTCGGCAACTCATTCAGTACAGCACTTGGATTGTCGAAACGGGAGAGGATTTCAAGCAAGCGAACACCTGCATACAGGCCATCATCAAAACCAAACCAGCGTTCCTTGAAAAACACATGGCCGCTCATTTCACCAGCCAGTGGTGCACCGGTTTCCTTCAGCTTGGCCTTGATCAGGGAATGCCCTGTTTTCCACATCAGCGGTTCACCGCCCGCCTCCTTCACGGCCTTTGACACATGGCGGGTGCACTTCACGTCATAGATCACTGTGGCACCGGGATTACGTGCAATCACGTCACGCGCGAACAGGATCAGTTGGCGATCCGGGTAGATGATTTCTCCGTCTTTCGTGACCACCCCCAGCCTGTCACCATCGCCGTCAAACGCCAGGCCAATTTCCGCATCCCCGTTTTTCACGCAGGCAATCAGGTCCTGCAGGTTTTCCGGATGGGCTGGGTCGGGATGGTGGTTTGGAAAACTGCCATCCACTTCGCAGAACAGTTCAGTCACCTGGCAGCCCAGTGCCTCATACAGGTTTTTGGCAAATGCGCCAGCCACGCCATTGCCACAATCCACCGCGATGTTCATCGGGCGTGCCAGTTTGATATGGCCAAGAATATTGTTTAGGTAGTCGGGCCACACATCCAGTTCACGATAGCTGCCACGCTGGACGCCGGCCACCACGCCACGCACCGGCTTCTCGGCCTGTATCCACTTCAGTAGACCCTGGATGGTGTCGCCGTAAAGGGTTTCTCCGGCCACCATCATTTTCAGGCCATTGTACTGGGGCGGATTGTGGCTGCCTGTTACCTGTACGCCCGTGCCATTGCCCAGCAGGAAGGTGGCGAAATACACGAGTGGTGTAGCCACCATGCCCACATCCACCACATTCACACCGGCATCGCGGAAGCCATCAGCCAGCGCGGTGCACAGGCGCGGGCCAGACAAGCGGCCGTCACGCCCCACCACCGCCTCGCTTTTACCCCGGCTGATGGCCAGTTGGCCCAATGCACGGCCCACGCAATAGGCAGCCTCTTCTGTCAGGGTTTCATCAACAATGCCGCGAATGTCATATGCTTTGAAAATAGAAGGAGAGAGGGTCATGTTCAAACACCTGGAGTGGTCAGAATTGGAAAGGTGAACTGCCTGGGCTGACTGCAATGCCGTAATTTACTTTGGGCATAATACTACTTCGATTGTTTGGGTTAGGTTTCAGAATGGCCAACTATGTGGTGGGGGATGTTCAGGGCTGCCTGGATTCCCTGCAGGCCCTGTTAGCGAAGGCAGGTTTCAATCCGGAACATGATGTACTGTGGTGCGCAGGCGACCTGGTGAACAGGGGGCCGCGTTCCCTGGACACACTGCGTTTCATCAAGGGCCTTGGCGACAGCGCGCACACTGTTTTGGGCAATCATGACCTGCATCTCTTGGCCTTGTGGTGCAACAATGGTCGCAGCCATGAATCCGACACGATTGCAGAAGTGGTGTCCGCACCTGATGGCGAAGAACTGGTGAACTGGTTGCGCGGGCAGCCACTGGCGCTGATGCTGCCCACGCCGCAGTCCACCTCGCAGCCCACCCCGAAACCCGTGTTGCAGCCTGCATTGCTTGTGCATGCCGGCATTCTCCCCGAGTGGAGTTTCCAGCAGGCGCTTGAGCTCTCAAGGGAGGTTCAGCAGGTTCTTTCAGCCCCCGACTGGAAGAATTTCATTGCCCAAATGTACGGCAACAAGCCCAACCGCTGGAGTGAAGATCTTCACGGCGCAGACCGCCTGAGGCTGATCGTGAATGTGTTCACCCGCATGCGCATGCTGCGGGATGACGGCAAGATTGATTTGAAGTACAAGCTGGAACCTGCAGATGCACCGCCCGATTTGAAGCCCTGGTTTGACAGGCCCCGCAAGGCGTATAAGGATGGGAATACGGAGGGCCAGATCATTTTCGGGCACTGGTCCACCCTGGGTCAGCTGAAGAACGCAGCAGGCTATTGCCTGGACACGGGCTGTGTATGGGGTGGAAAACTCACAGCACTTCGCCTGGAAGACGAAGCCATTATTCAGGTGGACGCAGTGGAGCCACCCGTGCCCACCATCCCCTGAACGCCACCCTGCTGGCAGCGCTCGCGTATCAGGTCATGGGCCAGGTCGCTGAGTTCATGGCGCGTACGACCTTCGGTTGAAAGTGGCTGATGAAAATACAACTGAACCACAAAGCCGGTGGAGCTTGTCAACAGCACCTGGATGTTCTCCAGCAGTGTTTGCTCGCCCACAAAGGCAGGCACTTCTGAAAAGGTCCCATCCGGTGTGAAGTACTGCAGGCTGACCGGCTGCAGGGGCACATTGGCCTGTATGGCAGGCTGTACAAAATTGCTGTGGAAATGCAGGGGCCGATCGCCCTTTCCTGTCGTGCCTTCCGGAAACACCGCCACACATCGCCCGGTTTTCAACACACCTGCTGCTGCATGAATCACATCACGAACGGCATGACGCTTGCCCCGTTCAATGAACAGGGTGCCACTGCGCCTGGCCAGCAAGCCACCGATCGGCCACCTGGATATTTCAGACTTGGCAATGAAAGTAACCGGGTGAAATGAATTGAATGCAAAAATATCCAGCCAGGACACGTGGGTGCTGTACAGCAGGCAGGGCCCGTGCTTCGAATAATCAGCGCCTGGTGTTTCATGCACAACCTGGACCCGAACGTTCAGGATTGAAAGCAGTTTGCCTGCCCAGCTTTTCTCGATGGATTCCCGCTGGCGTGTGCTCAGCAATGGCCAGAACACCAGGGCCACTACAAATCCATAGAGCAGGTGCGCGATCAACCTGGCCAGCATGAAAAATTGTCGCATGGTTGTGTTGTTCTATTTCAGGCTGGGTTATTCAGCAGTTTCATCCTGCTTTTTTCAAGGCTGCTGTAACCCACATTGCCGTTCACCAGGGTCAGCTGCACCTTGCCCTGCATTGGAAAACCATGGAAAGGCGTGTGTTTGCCCTGGCTGATCAGGCTGTTTTCATTCACCACCCAGTCCACATCCGGATTGAACAGGCACAAGTCCGCAGGCATACCGGCACGCAGGCTGCCCGCCTGAACGCGAATGATGTCTGCAGGTTTGCTGCACAGCAGTTCAACAATTCTTGCCGGTGGCAGTTTCTGTTCCCGCATCCATTTCACGGTCAGGGTCAGCAGCAGTTCAAGCCCGGTGGCGCCTGCTTCGCTTTCGGCGAAGGGAAGAAGCTTCGCATCATCATCCACTGGGGTGTGGTCGGAACAGATGGCATCAATCGTGCCGTCAATCAGTCCGGCGCGGATTGCTTCCCTGTCACGCTGTTCACGCAGGGGCGGAATGATGTGGGCTTTTGGATCAAAGAAACCGATGTCCAGGTCACTCAGGTGAACATGATGAATGGCCACATCACAGGTCACCGGCAAGCCTTCCGCCTTGGCCTGGCGAACCAGTTCCACACCCTTGGCGGAACTGATGCGGCAGATGTGCATGCGCGTTCCGGTGGTACGAACCAGCTCGAAATAAGCCTGCAGTGCAATGGTTTCCGCCATCACAGGAATGCCACTCAAACCCATGCGGGAAGCATAGGCGCCCGCATGCGCCACACCACCCCGGCTGAAATTCGGTTCGGTCGGGCGCAGGAACACGGTGAAACCGAAATTGCGCGCATATTTCATGGCCTGCAACAGCACACGCAGATCGCCCACGGGTTTTTCAGCCTGGCCAAAACCGATGCATCCCGCTTCAGTCAACTCAGCCATTTCAGTCAGGGTCTCGCCCTTCAGCCCGGTGGTCAGGGCGCCCAGCGGGTACACCTTGGCCAGGTTCAGTTGCCTTGCCTTGAACTTCAGCATCTCGATCAGGCCGGGTTCATCCAGCACCGGGTCCGTGTCGGGTGGGCACACCAGCGAGGTCACACCACCCGCCATGGCCGCTTCCATTTCGCTTTCCAGTGTGGCGCGGTATTCATAACCGGGTTCACGCAGTCGGGCAGACAGGTCCACCAGGCCGGGCAACACCCACAGGCCGGTTGCATCAATTGTTTTACTGGGCGCAAAGTCAGCAGGCATCTCGCCTTTTGGGGCCACGGCCACCACCCGGCCTGCGGCCACTGCCACATCCATGATGGAATCTGCACCAATGCTCGGGTCAATCACATGCCCGCCGGAAATCAGTACTCGCATTGCTTGCTCCTATGCGCCCTTGCTGGACGAGGCCAGGATGCTCATTACCGCCATGCGCACGGCAATGCCAAATGTGACCTGGTTCAAAATTACACTCTGCGGACCATCTGCCACGGCGGAATCAATTTCCACTCCACGGTTCATTGGCCCTGGGTGCATCACGATTGCATCTGGCCTGGCATGCCTCAGCTTCTCCTCGGTCAAGCCGAAATGCTTGAAGTATTCCTGGGCAGAGGGAATCAGCGCCCCCGTCATGCGTTCTTTCTGAAGGCGCAGCATGATGATCACATCGCAGTCCCTGATGCCTTCCACCAGGTCGTGGTACACGCGCACACCCATGTTTTCAAGGTGACTGGGCAAGAGTGTGCTGGGGCCGACTGCACGCACTTCGGGGCAGCCCAGCGTGGTCAGCGCATGAATGTCGGAGCGGGCCACGCGGCTGTGCAGGATGTCACCCACGATCGCCACCCGCAACTTTGTGAAGTCCTTCTTGTAATGGCGAATGGTGTACATGTCGAGCAGCGCCTGGGTTGGGTGGGCATGCCGTCCGTCGCCTGCATTGATCACGTGGATGCTGCCGCCGCTGGTGCGGTTCAGGTGCTGGGCCAGGAAGGTGGGAGCGCCGCTTTCAGAGTGGCGCATCACGAACATGTCGGCCGACATGGCTGCCAGGTTATCGATGGTGTCGATCAGCGATTCGCCCTTGCTCGTGGAGGATGAACCAATGTTCAGGTTCACCACATCCGCCGACAATCGCTTGGCTGCAATTTCAAACGTGGTGCGGGTGCGGGTGGAGTTCTCGAAGAACACGTTGAATACTGACTTGCCACGCAGCAGGGGCACCTGCTTCACATCACGGTCTGTCACACTGAGAAAAGACTCTGCAGTGTCAAGGATCCGGTAAATCATGGCCTTGGGCAGGCCCTCAATACTCAGCAGGTGAATCAATTCACCTGCCGCATTCAATTGGGGATTGTTCAATTGTTTTTTACCTCCAGGTCCAGGCAAAAGCGGCCCTGTTCATCCCGGGTCAATACGAAGGATTCATTGGGTTTCAGCGGCAGGTGCTGACCCACATGGCTGGCCTGGATGGGCAGTTCCCGCCCTCCCCTGTCCAGCAGCACAGCCAGTTCTATTCTTGCGGGTCGGCCAAAATCAAACAAATGATTCACGATGGCGCGCGTGGTGCGACCGGTGTACAGCACATCATCCACCAGCAGGATGGTGCGGCCCTGTACATCGAAGGGCACCTCGGGCGGCTTGGGTGCCTCCTTCAAGCCGCGCTCGGAAAAATCGTCCCTGTAGAAGGCACTGTCCAGAAAACCGCAAGGCAAGGCAAAACCAAGGTCCGCATGCAGGCGCTCTGCAATCCATGCGCCACCGCTGTGCACGCCGATCAATCCGATTTCTCGGGTGTCGGGAAATGCCCTTGCAATCTGGTCACGAAGACCTTCATAAAGGGCTTCAGGATTCGGCAGGCTCATCGCCCCTCCAGAAAAAATTGTTCGAGAATCAGGCAGGCACTTCCCATGTCCACTTT
>DASUDJ010000052.1:0-4559 GCA_036275635.1 Limnobacter sp.
CCAGCATGCCGCCGTAGGTCAGTGCAATGGCCAGCACACCGGCAGTGGGCCCCAGGCCCACCACCCGCACGAACACCAGGGCCCACACCAGTTCGGGAATGCTGCGAAGAATGATCAGGGTCCATCGTAAGGTTTGCCGCACCATGAAAGGCAGGGCAGCCATGCGGCCGGTAATTGCCGACACCGACAGCACCCGGGTGGAGAGAATGGTCAGCGGGAATGCAATCAACAGGGCCAGCACCATGCCCGCTGTGGCAATGGCCACGGTTTTCCAGGTTTCCTTCAGGATGCGGGCCAGCAGGTCGGGTTCCAGCACCGGCGGGAAAAAGCTGCCTATGAATTGGGCGCTGATTTTCAGATTGTCCGGTTCAAACAGCACAGAGGGTCTGAATTCAGTGGCCTCGGTCAGTGGCCACAGCAACAGCACAGCAAACACCATCCAGAACAGGCGCTGGTGCCAGGCGGGGTCGCGTGGGGGCACGTCAAACCTGGGATTGTGCACCGGTAAACTGCTCATCGACAATTGTTGACCACCACGGTGGGTGTGACCCGCTCGAACTGCTTTTCCATCAACTCGTTGTTCTGCTGACCAAGCAATTCATGTTCATACTGGGAATACAGGGATTTCAGCATGGCGGGTGTCACTTCGCTGGTGGGTAAATCAAATTCAACTTCACCATGGCGCAGGCCGATAATCCGGTCGAAAAATGCAAGTGCCATGTCCACCTGGTGCAGGGTGCAGAACAGGGTAATGTCATGTTCCCGCGCGGTTTCTGTCAGGGCTGACATGGCCAGTCTGGCTCGAGTGGGGTCCAGTGCTGACAGGGGTTCATCCACCAGCCACAGTTTGGCAGGTGACACGAATAGCCGGGCAAGCCCCACCCTTTGGCGCTCGCCACCCGAAAGCCGGTCCACCCGTTCGAATATCTTTTCGGGCAGGTCAAGTTTGCACAGGGCTTCATGCGCAGCCGGAATATCCACCGGGTAGAACATGGACTTGATGCTCTGAAGAAGGCCCATGGCTGGCAGGCGTCCCGCCAGTATGGATGTGATCACCCGCTGCCTGGGAGGCAAGGGCGGTACCTGCGGTGCAACAATCAGTTTGCCCCGAAGTTTTTGCAACTGCCGTTTGCTCAACCCCCAGGGGTTTTGCTCATCAAGTTGCACCATCCCTTTCTGTGGTTTCAGGGTGCAGGCCAATACTTGAAGAAGGGTGGTTTTACCGGCGCCTGAAGGGCCGATCAGGGCAACCTGTTCTCCGCTTGACACATGCAGCGAAATCTTGCGGATTGCCGGTGTGCTGCCAGTGGGCGCGGAAGGGTGGCAGGCGTCAATGTCCTGAATATGAAGCTTCACTGTGCTGCCTTCCCCATAGTACTGCGAAGGCCCTGATGCGGGCCCCCTTCTTTTTTCAATTATAACAAGCCAGCACTGCGTGCGGCGGCTTCCAGGCCCTTGTAGTTTTCAGGCTTGGTGTCCACGTAGCGTGTGGATCTGTTCAGTTTCAGGATTTCAGCATGCTCCGGGTTGGCCGGGTCCAGGTCGAACAGGGCCTTCTGGATTTTCTTGCGCAGGTCTGCTGGCATGTCCTGGTGTACTGACCAGTTGTAATTGAAATAGGGCGGGGTGGTATAGAACACATCCACTGCCTTGGTGTCCACCTTTCCTTCATTCACAAATTTTTTCCAGACGGTAATGTCCAGTGCAGCCGCGTCCACTTTGCCACTGACGACCGAGGCGATGGTTGCATCATGTGCACCAGAATAAGCAACTCGCTTGAATGCCTTTTCAGGTTCCAGGCCAGCTTCCAGCAGGAAGTTGCGGGGCATCAGGTGACCGGATGTGCTGCTTTGCGAGCCAAATGAAATCTGCTTGCCCTTCATGTCCTGCAGGCTCTTGATGCCTGAATCGGTTTTTGCGATGAACACCGACTGGAATTTCGTGTCTTCTACGCGTTGGGCAATCGGAATGATCTTGCCGCCAGAGCGCAGGTTAGCCTGCACATGGGTGAAACCACCGAACCACACCAGGTCCACTTTCTTGTTCACAAGTGCTTCTACCGCTGCAGGATAATCGCTGACTGGTGTGAACTCCACTTTCATGCCCACCGCCTTGGACAGGTAAGCAGCCAATGGCTCAAATTTGCGAATCTGTTCTGTGGCAGCTTCCTCGGGAATGGTGGTGACTTTCAATACCTGCTGGGCCTGGGCCTGGGCCACTGTTGAAAAGCCTGCCGCAAGGGCAATGGCCGCCACTGAAAACAGTCTGCGGGAACGGGAAACAAGCATATTTCTCATGTAAACCTCACGGGTTAAAACGAATAACTACTGCCAAGCGAATCATGATGGCACAAACATGTTGCATTCCATGCGGGCAGTCAACATGTTCTGCATTCCGGCTTCGAAATTTCAGCCCATGCTGTTCAGTTGGCTGGTTTGGCGGCAGCCTGAACCTGAGCAGCCTGCTCTTCACCACTCTTGTAATGGGGCACCCTCAACACCAGTCTTTTCGAACGCTGGATGAAACTGTTGCTGCCTTTCACTTCCTGCTCCCAGTACTGGTCAGCCAGGGCGATGTTCTTCTGCAGGTCCAGTTCGAATGCGGCCTGAGAGGTGGCGCCGCCAAAAATATACAGTTTGCCATCCACCAGCTTGAAGTCGCTGGCATTGCCGCCCCAGGGAATACCGAACATGATGCCGTTGGCGCAATAGCCGCCGTATTGGGGCAGGTATTTTTCTGGTGCTGCATCAAACAGCGCCTTGTTTTGCGGATTGGCAAAGTGGAAGGTCACATCCTGGTAGGTGCTGCTGTACTGGGGTGAGCCTTGCAGGTAGGAATTGGCCGTGAAGTAGTTCACTACATCAGCACCCGCCAGCATCACGCGGGGTGAGCCCTGCATTTCCACCGCATTCACCGGGCTTAAAGCAGTGGATGGGTTCTGTGCGGTCATTGCTGTGCAGCCTGTCAGGCCCACCAGCAGCAGGCTGGCCAACAGGAGTGTTTTTGGTTTTGCAAGCTTCAACATGGTTGTTACCTCGACTTCGGTCTGTGAGTGGCAATTCAATCAAATCGGTGATCTGACCGGGCTGCCGTCGAACAGTTCAACTGTGTGCCCGACGATTGTGCGACTGTCCGCCGGTTGCGGATCGTCCAGGTAGGGTACCGGCCAGCCCAGCATGCTGCTGGCGGCCTCGCAACGCTGGCGCAGGTCGCGTGCATCTTTTCCCCCCAGGTGCACAATGCCGTAGCGGTAACTGCGCAGCCACTTGAAATCACGCTGCAGCTCCTTTGTATCTTTCGGATATTCAAACAGCAGGCCATCCGGAAAGGTTTTCCTGAACGTGGCCTTCTGCAAAAGACCTGGGAAGTTCACCTGCCCCGCCGGATCAAATGACCTGTAAACAAAACTTGCAGCAGCACCTGCTGTCGGTACTGCCTTTGGAAGGGATGCGGGGTCGATTCCGTGGGCCAGTGCGAAGGCGATTTCATGCAGGTCGATTCCGTCCACCCGCAGGTACAGGTCAGAGAACTGGGAGGCCATGCGTGGATTGAATTCAATCACCGTGATCCTGTCAGTGGCTTCATCATGAAAGAATTCCATGTTGAACAGGCCGTGGTCAAAGCCCACTGCCCGCAGGAATCGCTCCGCCACATCGGCTGCACGGGCCTGTACCGTGCGGCTCAACCTGCTGGGATAGTCAAACCGCATGAAGGCATCCGTCCCCGGGTACATCACTTCATCCACCACGCCCAGTGGCCGCACCTGGCCCTGCCACACGTAGCCGTCCAGGTTGTACTGCCTGCCGCGCATCGGTGCTTCAATCAGCAGGCTGTGGGCTGTGCCTGCTTCAGGCAGGCGCTTGCGCGCCACTTTCTCGAAGGGCTCCACCAGGTGCCGGATCACCCACAGTTCCCAGGGACCAAACCGGGTGTGCTGGTAAAGCTCCTGCTGGTTACTGACCAACCGTGACAGCACCGAGAAAGCGGCCTTCACAGGTTTCACAAAAATTGGATACTCAAGCCCGTCGGGTACCTGGCCGCCATAGGCGGCTTCAAGTCGGGAAAAGGGAAGGTTGGCCTCTGGCGCGACCTGTTCCAGCACCTTCCGTGCATGAAGCTTGTGCTGACAGGCCAGGATGGCTTTCACTGGAGTGCCGGGCCAGCCCATTTTCTCGGCCAGCAGGGCGGCGCACAATGCACCAAACTGTTCATGGTTGGAGCTGACCGCCTTGGCACCGCTCAGCCGTGCGAGCAGGGCAGCCTTGTTCACGAAATGCTCGGTGTCGAACCAGGCCAGGCGCACATTGCTGGGAAAGCTGAACAGGTCGAACCCCGAGCTGATGCTGGGCCAGCGGGCTTTCAGGCGCCTGGCGCCCTGTTCATCCCAGTCATAGTTGAACAGCAGCAGGGTTTTCGGATAGGGCATATTGAACATCAGGAAATTTTCACAGCGGAAAGCTGGGGGCGCTTGGTCATGTCTACGCTGTTCCTCGCGGTTTGGATGCGAGTGTATCCATAAATTTCCAGTCGGCTGTCCGGGCAGGCCGGTTTGGTTACAC
>DASUDJ010000053.1:0-4917 GCA_036275635.1 Limnobacter sp.
CTTCATATTTCTTTTATGGATCTGTCATATCCCGTGCGTACATTTCGTTTCATTGAAATTACGAACCGGAATACTGGATGGAAGCGATCAAGCTGGAATCAAGCAGGCAGGACGAGTTAAGAAATGGCCTGTACATCAGCAGCCCCGCGAGGGCGCAGGCTCCCTCGCTGGAAGTCTGCCTTGCGCGGACTGCAGCCGATGTGCTGGAAGCCCAGAAATTGCGGTTCAATATCTTCTCGGAAGAATATGGTGCAGATCTTGGCAGTAACGGGATTGATCATGATGTGTTTGATGCCTACTGTGATCACCTTTTGGTGAGGAACAGCCAGACTGGCGAAGTGGTGGGCACTTATCGGATACTTTCTCCTGAAAACGCTGCACGCCTGAAGTGCTGGTACTCAGAAACGGAATTCTTCATGAACCGGATAGAGCGCCTGCGGAAGACCACGGTGGAGGTGGGGCGTTCCTGTGTGCATCCTGACTACCGGAACGGTGCAGCAATCATGCTGCTTTGGAGTGGTATTGCCCAGTACATGAAAATCGGCGGTTACAAGCACCTGATTGGATGCGCCAGTGTCAGCCTGCGGGATGGCGGTCATCAGGCGGCCAGCCTGTTCCGGCAGTTGCAGCCCCATCTTGCGGAGGCAAGTTGCCAGGTTTTCCCGAAAAACCGCCTGCCGGTTGAAAGGCTGCGCTGCGATGTGGAAATTGAACCGCCACCCCTGGTCAAGGGTTACCTGCGACTGGGTGCGGTGGTGTGTGGTGAACCCGCCTGGGACCCGGACTTCAACACCGCAGATTTCATGATGCTTCTGTCAATCAATCGGATGAACCCGAAGTACGCCCGCCATTTCGGATTCATCTGAGCTGTTCAAGCCTCTTTCCGATCGCAATCAACCTGTATTCGGGCTGGCCAGTTCAGTCAGCGCCGTATTACCAGGTTCAGTTTCAGGCCGATGCGCTCCCACTGCTCCACCTCTGTTTCAAGACTGTACTGGGTCAATGGGTGTGCAATCAGCCAGCCTTTGGGCAGGCTGATCTGCATGCCCTGGTCCAGCAATTTTGCCTTCAGGTCGGGCAAGGCTTCCACTTCCCGCCTGCGCAGGAAAAGTGTCGCCAGCCGAAGGCACATGGGCGCCGCCCAGTGCAGGGCTGTATTCGCGATCTCGCTGACCTTGCCTAGTTTGCCGTTGTGGGCCAATACCCAGGTCGCCATCAGGTTCTGCTCCCGCTTGCAGAAACCGGGCATGTCGGCATTGCCCAGGATGTAGGCTGCATGCTTGTGATGACCATTGTGTCCAATCGACAGGCCGATTTCATGCAGCAGGCTGGCCCATTGCAACAAGGGCAACTGCTCTTTCAGTTGGGGTTCCTGCTTCACCAGTTGAGCAAACAGAAGTTCAACCAGCATTTTCACCTGCTGCGCATGGCGGGCGTCAATCTTGTAACGGTGAAGGAATTGCGCGACCGTGATTTCGCGCATGTCTTCATTGTGCTGTCGCCCCAGCATGTCATACAGCAGGCCCTGGCGCAGTGCACCGTCAGTGACTTCCATCTGCTGCAGCTCAAGCTCTTCAAACACAGCGCTCATGACAGCCAGCCCGCCTGGCATCATCGGCAGCCGGTCCGCTTTCAGCCCCTGCAGCGTGATGTGGTCAAGGTGACCTGCGGCGGTCACATGCTCACGGATCAGTCGCAGTCCCTCGGCTGAAATGCCATGTTCGGTGAAACCATTGGCCACGCAGATCTCGGCAAGTGCCCTGGCAGTGCCGGAAGAGCCCACTGCATGGGTCCAACCCATGTCCAGCATCTGGCGTCGGAGTACTGCCACCTCCTTGCGTGCTGACATGATTGCGTTTTTCATTGCCTTTGGCGTGATGCTGCCATCTGCGAAATACTGCTGGGCTGCACTGACACAACCGATGTAAAGGCTTTCCATGGCCACTGGTTCATAATCTTCACCGATGATGAATTCCGTGGAGCCGCCACCGATGTCCACCACCAGCCTGCGGCCCTGGCCGGTGGGCAACTGGTGGGCCACGCCACAGTAAACCAACCGTGCTTCTTCCACGCCGGAAATTACATCAATCGAAAAACCCAGCGCAGCCTCGGCCTTGCTGATGAATTCAGTTGCATTTCGGGCCACCCGCACTGCATTCGTGGCCACAGCCCGAACCTGCTCAGGCCTGAAGGCGCGCAGCCTCTCTCCAAAACGGCTCAGTGCAGCCAGGGCCCTGTCCTGTGAAGACTGGTCGAGACACTTTTGCGCATCCAGTCCAGCCCCCAGCCGGACGGGTTCACGAAGTGTGTCCGTGATGTAGATTTGAGCCTGGCCATGAAGCTCTTCAACCCGCGCAACAATCATGCGGAAGCTGCTGGAGCCCATGTCCACTGCGGCAATCAGTTCAGGTTGCTTTGACATCATGTGAATTGGGATTCAAATCAGGCGCTAGGATGCCACAAGTCCGGCTTTTCGGCCCTGTTTGTTGTCAGTTGACCACTTTCAAATGTTTGTCATATTTTTGAAATACCATCAGGGCTTGTTTCTTCCGTCACCTGGAGTGTTGCTTGAAAGTAGCTGCTGTATCGGATGTGCCACCGAACAAGGACCTTTACCTGAACCGCGAGCTGGGCGTGCTGGCTTTCAACCGCAGGGTGCTGGCCATGGCAGAAGATCAGCAGGTGCCCCTGCTGGAGCGCCTGAAATACCTGTGCATCGTTTCAAGCAATATGGACGAGTTTTTTGAAATCAGGGTGTCAGGGCTGCAGGAACAGATTCGCCAGAATCCGGATTTCAAGGACAAGGACGGGCTGAGCGCACTGGAAACCCTTCATCGTGTTTCTGCCGTTGCACAGGAAATCGTGGCACAGCAGTACCGGCTTTTGAATGAGTCCGTATTGCCAGCCATGCGGGAGCAGGGCATTTCCCTGATGACACTGGCCACATGGAATGAAGAGCAGGCCCACTGGGCACGCCAGTATTTCCGAAATGAAGTGCTGCCGGTGCTGACACCGATTGGTCTTGACCCTGCCCATCCATTCCCGCGGGTGCTGAACAAGTCGCTGAATTTCGCAGTGGAACTGACAGGTCATGATGCTTTTGGCCGTGCATCCAATGTGGCCATCGTGCAGGCACCGCGTGCATTGCCACGCTTGATCCGCATGCCGTCCCACCTGTCGGGTTATGAGCATGGATTCGTCATGCTCACGTCAATTCTGCAGGCCTTCATTCCGGAATTGTTCCCAGGCATGGAAGTGCATGGCGTGTACCAGTTCCGCGTGACACGCAACAGCGACCTGTATGTGGATGATGAGGAAATCACGAACCTGAGGGTGGCCTTGCAGGGCGAATTGTCTCAGCGCCATTTCGGTGATGCAGTGCGGCTTGAGGTGTCGGACCAGACTTCGCCCGACATGACTGCCCGCCTGCTGAAGGAATTCGGGCTGGATGAACAGGCCCTGTATCGCGTCAATGGCCCTGTCAACCTGGTGCGCCTCATGCAGTTGCCCGACTGGGTGGACCGTGCCGATCTGAAATTTCCCACCTTCTCACCCAGCCGACCTGATGCGCTGGTGAAGCAGCCTGATATTTTCAAGGCAATCCAGAAAGGCGATGTGTTGCTGCACCATCCTTACCAGAGTTTCAGTCCGGTACTGGATTTCATCAAGCGAGCCGCAACCGATCCTGATGTAGTGGCCATCAAGCAGACCATTTACCGCACGGGCACTGAATCTGTCCTGATGGAAAGCCTGCTGGCAGCAGCACGCAGTGGCAAGGAAGTCACCGTGGTGCTTGAGTTGATGGCCCGCTTTGACGAGGAGGCCAACATCAACTGGGCCGCCAAGCTGGAGCGGGTGGGTGCCCACGTGGTGTATGGCGTGGTTGGGCAGAAAACCCATGCGAAAATGCTGATGGTGGTGAGGCGCGAACAGACAGATGCGGGCAAGACCGTGCTTCGCCGTTATGTGCACCTGGGTACAGGCAACTACCATCCAAAGACTGCGCGACTGTATACCGACTTTGGATTGTTCTCGTGTGATGAGTCCCTGGGGCATGATGTGCACGAGGTGTTCAATCATCTGACCGGTCTTGGACGTGCACGAAAGCTGAACAAGATCTGGAACTCGCCTTTTAACCTGCACAGCAATGTGGTCACAGCGGTACGCAGGGAAACCGAATTGGCCAGGAGCGGAAAGAAAAGCCGAATCATGGCACGCATGAATGCCTTGCTGGAACCACACCTGATCAACGAACTGTATGCTGCTTCACAGGCCGGCGTGAAAATCGACCTGGTGGTGCGCGGTGTATGCGCCCTGCGCCCCGGTGTGGCTGGTCTCAGCGACAACATCACGGTTCGTTCAGTGGTGGGTCGACTGCTTGAACACAGCCGGGTGTTCTACTTCAGCAATGACGGCGAGGAAGAGGTCTACATTTCAAGCGCTGACTGGATGGACCGGAATTTCTTTCGCCGCGTGGAACTGGCTGTGCCAATTACCGACAGGAAGCTGAAGAAAAGGGTAATTGATGAGGGCCTGAAAATCCTTCTGGCTGATAATACTTCAGCCTGGGTAATGGATTCGCAAGGCAATTATGTTCGGAAAGTGCCGAGTGGGGTGCGCCGCATCAATGCCCAGACCTATCTGCTCCAGACCCTGACCACGAGTTACTCGGTGCAGAACGAAACTGCTTTGCCAGAAAAGACCTGAAGCAGGTTGAATAGCGGAACTGGTTACCATGAAAAGGTTACTAATGGCTCCTTCCCAACCTTTCAGGATCTTCCCATGACCAGTTCCGTAATCTGCTTCAACCGAAGTGCCCATTCACAACCCGGAGAGTCAATTTCTCCAACTGCCCGGCCTGGAGCCTCAGGGCGAGGCCCTAGCCTGATTCACCTTGTCAAAAGTGCTGGAGTGCTT
>DASUDJ010000054.1:0-6071 GCA_036275635.1 Limnobacter sp.
CGGTGCAGGTTGAAGTGCGCAAAAAGCGTGTTTTTGTGCAACGTGAAGAAAAGCCGGGTGAAAACGAACCGGTGATGGAAGCCCAGCTTGATCCGGCGGAGCAGGCGCGCCGTGATGCGGAAGCCCAGCGTCAGGCTGAGCTGAAAGCAAGGCAGGAAGCCGAGTTGCGTGAAAAACAGGCCAAGCTCGAGCAGGAGCGCGAGCGTGAACTGAAATTGCAGGAAGAGGCTCGCCAGCGGGCTGAAGAAGAACGACTTGCCCATGAGGCAGCTGAACAGGCCAAGGCGGAAAGCTCCAAGCCAGCGAAAGCCGAGGAAGAAGCCGAAGCTGCAGACGAAGCGAAGAAGGCAGCACGTGCTGAAGAAGCGAAAGCCCGCGAACAGCGAGCGGCCGACGCCCTGGCTGCTGAACAGAAAGCCAAAAAGGCTGCTGAGGATGCAGCCAAGGCCAGTGCCAACCAGGAGCGCGCGCGCAAGGCAGCGGAAGCCGAGGTGGCAGCCATCAACCGCATGATGTCCCAGCCATCCAGGGTCATGAAAGCCGAGGAGCCTGTTGAACCTCCAAAACCCGCCGTCAAGAAAATTGAAAAGTCTGTGACTGTTGCTGCTGTAGCGGCAGATGATGATGCAGGCGAGCGTGGCCGCAAGGGCGTGCGGGCTGTCGGCGCCAAGGAAGAGCCTGGCCGTCGTCGCGGCGGCCTGAAAACCCGTGGAGAAACCGGTGTGGGCCGCACAGGTGCCGGTGGCTGGAAGGGCCCCAAGGGCAAGAACAATCGTGGTACGCAGGAACAAAGCAACTTCAACCAACCCACCGAACCGGTTGTGAAGGATGTGCATGTGCCTGAAACCATTACCGTGGCCGAACTGGCCCACAAGATGTCGGTGAAGGCTGCGGAAGTCATCAAGTGCCTGATGAAGATGGGCCAGATGGTGACCATCAACCAGGTGCTTGACCAGGACACTGCCATGATCGTGACCGAGGAACTGGGTCACAAGGCGATCGCTGCCAAGCTGGATGATCCAGAGGCCATGATCGAGGAAGCTGGTGTGTCCCATTCCGAGGCCCCCTTGGTGCCTCGTGCACCCGTGGTTACTGTCATGGGTCACGTTGACCATGGTAAAACTTCTTTGCTCGACCACATCCGCAGTGCAAAAGTGGCATCGGGCGAAGCTGGCGGTATTACCCAGCACATCGGTGCCTACCATGTGGAAACCGAAAGAGGCATGATCACCTTCCTGGACACACCGGGCCACGAGGCATTCACGGCCATGCGTGCCCGTGGTGCCAAGGCAACCGACATTGTTATCCTGGTGGTGTCTGCAGATGACGGCGTGATGCCCCAGACCATTGAAGCGATCCACCATGCCAAGGCAGCCAATGTGCCGCTGGTTGTTGCGATCAACAAGATTGACAAGCCCGACGCCAACCCTGAGCGTGTAAAGCAGGAACTGATTACCCATTCCGTGGTTCCGGAAGAGTACGGTGGCGACTCACCCATGGTTCCGGTGTCTGCGAAAACAGGCCAGGGTATTGATGATCTCCTGGAAAACGTCTTGTTGCAGGCTGAAGTGCTTGAACTGAAAGCGCAAGTGGATGCACCGGCCAAGGGCCTGGTGGTTGAATCCCGCCTGGACAAGGGCCGCGGTCCTGTGGCCACCGTGCTTGTTCAAAGCGGCACCTTGAAGAAAGGCGACGTGGTGCTGGCCGGTTCATCATTTGGCCGTGTACGCGCCATGGTGGACGAGAACGGTCGCTCCATTGATTCAGCAGGCCCATCCATTCCCGTGGAAATCCAGGGTTTGAGCGATGTACCTGCTGCTGGTGAAGAGGTGATTGTTCTGCCGGATGAGCGCAAGGCCCGTGAAATCGCCCTGTTCCGCCAAGGCAAGTTCCGTGACGTGAAGCTGGCCAAGCAGCAGGCTGCCAAGCTGGAAAACATGTTCGAGCAGATGGCAGAAGGCGAAATCAAGCAACTGCCGGTTATCCTGAAGGCCGATGTGCAGGGTTCACAGGAAGCACTTTCACACGCCCTGCAGAAACTTTCAACCGACGAAGTGAAGGTGCAGGTTGTGCATGCAGCAGTGGGTGGCATCAGTGAATCAGATGTGAACCTGGCCGTCGCTTCCAAGGCTGTAATCATCGGCTTCAACGTGCGAGCCGACCAGGGTGCCCGCAAAACTGCCGAAAACAATGGCGTGGACATTCGCTACTACAACATCATTTATGACGCGGTAGACGAAATCAAGGCAGCCATGACCGGCATGCTGACACCGGACAAGAAAGAGGAAATCATCGGCAACGTTGAAATCCGCGAAGTCTACAAGATTTCCAAGGTTGGCTCGGTTGCAGGTTGCATGGTCACCGATGGTGTGGTTCGCCGCGGTGCCGGTGTCCGCCTGCTGCGCGACAATGTCGTGGTCTGGACAGGCCAGTTGGCCTCGCTGAAGCGCTTCAAGGATGATGTGAAGGAAGTGCGCCAGAATTTCGAGTGCGGTTTGCAACTGCACAACTACGATGACATCCAGGTTGGCGACATTCTGGAAGCATTTGAAGTGAAGGAAGTGGCCCGTACCCAGCTGTAATGCCGGGTCAGGTTTGAAAAGGAAAGTATGCGTCACAAGAAAAAAGCACCAGCCAGGGGTATTCGGGTTGCCGAGCAAATCCAGAAAGACCTGGCGGAGCTGATTCCCCGCGAGCTGCGGGACCCGCGGCTCGGTTTTGTCACCATCACAGATGTGGAGTTGACCCCGGACTATGCCTATGCAACTGTTTATTTTTCTGTACTGACCGGCTCTGCCGAGACTACTGAAGAAGCCTTGAATGATTCTGCAGGTTACCTGCGAAACCTGATTTTCAAGCAGTTGCATATTCACACGGTGCCAACCCTGCGTTTCAAGCATGATCAGTCTGTTGAACGTGGGGCTGAAATGTCCCAGATGATTGACCGTGCCCTGAAAGGCTCTGTTGGGGGCGACAGCACCGACGGCGGCGACGGTGGTGGCGATTGAAGAAACAGAAAAGGTCCCTGTCGGGCGTTCTGTTGTTTGACAAGTCAACCGGTTTTTCATCCAACCAGGCCCTGCAGATTGTAAAGCGCCTGTACCAGGCCGAGAAAACCGGCCACACCGGAACACTGGACCCTTTGGCCAGCGGGCTTTTGCCCTTGATGTTTGGCGAAGCCACAAAATTTGCGGCAGATCTGATTGATGCCAGCAAAACCTACCGCACCACCATTCGGCTGGGTTATGCAAGCAGCACTGGGGATGCAGAAGGTGAATTGACAAAGGTTGACAGCCGTGGGCTTGGTGGAATCACCTTGCATGAAGTTGAGCAGGTGTGCGCCGGTTTCCTGGGTGAAATCCTGCAGACACCGCCCATGTTTTCTGCCCTGAAAAAGGATGGAAAGCCGCTTTATGAATATGCGCGGGAAGGAATTGAACTGGACAGGGTTGCAAGAACTGTCCTTATTCATCAATTGAATGTCATCAATTTTCAGCACAATGGCGACCAAACCACCATTGAACTGGAAGTGAATTGCAGCAAGGGCACCTATGTGCGAACCCTGGGTGAAGACATCGCGAGGGCGCTGGGCACTGCAGGTTATTTAACCGCACTGCGCCGCACTGCGATTGGTGGATTGAATGTAGACCATGCCTACACGCTGGAAACCCTGAAAGAAATGGGTAGCGAGGATGGCAGTTTTCTTGCACTGGATTCGGTGCTGTTTCCAGTGGATGCCCTCCTGGGCGGCCTTGAAAAAGTTGAATTGAACAATGAGTTTGCCCGGCGTTTTTCGCACGGGCAACGGTTGCCACTGGGTTTGGTGAATGCCAGGCCGGGGCGGGTGCGGGTGTACGGAGAAGTACTCGCACAGGATGTGAGTACAGGTACAGGAAACACTGCCTCCAAAGGCAATTCCCTCTTCATGGGAACAGGCATTTTAGAAACGGACGGGAAGGGCGCCTTGCTTCGACCCGACAGATTGATTCAGGTAAATCTATGACACGCGCATTACGCAACGTAGCAATCATCGCCCACGTGGACCACGGCAAAACCACGCTGGTAGACCAACTTCTTCGCCAGTCAGGCACCTTCCGCGAAAATGAAAAGCTGGAAGAGCGGGTGATGGACAGCAACGACCTTGAAAAGGAACGTGGCATTACCATCCTGGCCAAGAACTGTGCGGTTGAATATGAGGGCACCCACATCAACATCGTGGACACCCCGGGACACGCCGACTTCGGCGGTGAAGTGGAGCGTGTTCTGTCGATGGTGGATTCCGTGCTGCTGCTGGTGGATGCAGTTGAAGGCCCCATGCCACAAACCCGCTTTGTAACCCGAAAGGCCCTGGGCCTGGGCCTGAAGCCCATCGTGGTGGTGAACAAGGTAGACCGCCCCGGTGCGCGCGTGGATTGGGTGATCGATCAAACTTTCGATCTGTTCGACAAGCTGGGCGCAACCGATGAGCAACTGGACTTCCCGATTGTGTATGCATCCGGCCTGAACGGCTATGCCGGCAACACACCGGATGTGCGTGAAGGTGACATGCGCCCCCTGTTTGAAGCCATCCTGAAGTATGTGCCTGTTCGTGATGACGATCCCAACGGCCCGCTGCAGTTCCAGATCACTTCACTGGACTACAACAGTTATGTGGGCAAGATCGGCATTGGCCGTATCAAGCGCGGAACAGTGAAAGCAGGCCAGCAGGTGATCTGCATGAACGGCCCGGACAGCACACCCTTCAGCGGCAAGGTGAACCAGGTGCTGAAGTTCCAGGGCCTGGAGCGTGTGCTGGTGGACCAGGCTGAAGCCGGCGACATCTGCCTGATCAACGGCATTGAAGAAATCGGTATCGGCACCACCGTATGTGCAGTGGATACACCGGAAGCCCTGCCTATCCTGACCGTTGATGAACCCACCCTGACCATGAATTTCATGGTGAATACATCGCCACTGGCAGGTCGTGAAGGCAAGTTTGTAACCAGCCGCCAGCTGCGTGACCGCCTGCAGCGCGAACTGAAAAGCAACGTGGCCCTGCGCGTCCGTGACACGGATGACGACACCGTGTTTGAAGTGTCTGGCCGTGGTGAGCTGCACCTGACCATCCTGCTGGAAAACATGCGCCGTGAAGGTTACGAGCTGGCTGTATCCCGCCCACGCGTGGTGTTCAAGGAAATCGACGGTGTGAAGTGCGAGCCTTATGAAATGCTGACCGTGGATGTGGAAGACACTCACCAGGGCGCCATCATGGAAGAACTGGGCCGCCGCAAGGGTGACCTGCTGGACATGTCACCGGACGGCAAGGGCCGTGTACGCCTGGAATACCGCATTCCCGCCCGCGGCCTGATTGGTTTCCAAGGCGATTTCCTGACCATGACACGTGGTACCGGCCTGATCAGCCACGTGTTTGATGCCTACGCCCCGGTGCGTGAAGGCGGCCTGGCCGAGCGTCACAATGGCGTGCTGATTTCACAGGATGATGGCGATGCAGTGGCCTACGCCCTGTGGAAGCTGCAGGACCGTGGCCGCATGTTCGTGTCCCCGGGCGAAGCCCTGTATGAAGGCATGGTGATTGGCATTCACAGCCGCGACAATGACTTGGTTGTGAACCCAATCAAGGGCAAGCAACTGACCAACGTGCGCGCCTCCGGTACTGATGAAGCCGTGCGCCTGGTACCACCCATCGCGCTGAACCTGGAATACGCAGTGGAATTCATTGCAGATGATGAACTGGTGGAAATCACACCCAAGAGCATCCGCATCCGCAAGCGTTTCCTGAAGGAACATGAGCGCAAGAAGGCCAGCCGCGACGCAGCATAAGCAGCAAGGCTTGTTCATCAAAGGGGCGTGGCTTAAGGCCTCGCCCTTTTTGCTTTCAGAGTTTGTAAAATCCACATCATGCACTTCAAACCCAGAACACTTTCAGTGGCCCCCATGATCGACTGGACCGACAGGCATTGTCGCCGGTTTCACCGGGTCATCAGCCAGCACACCTGGCTGTACACCGAGATGATCACCACCGGTGCGCTGGTGTTCGGCGACAGGAAGCGTTTTCTGGCCTTCAATGAAGA
>DASUDJ010000055.1:0-6997 GCA_036275635.1 Limnobacter sp.
TTCAGCAGGGAACGCGCTGCGGTCTGCACCTTCAGCAGATAATTGCGCTCCTGCTCTGGCAGGTCTGATATCAGGGCCAGGGCAGACATGCCCAGGATGGCATTCATGGGTGTGCGGATTTCATGGCTCATATTGGCCAGCAAAATGCTGCGGGCCTCGGCCTGGGCTTCTGCCCTTTCCCGGGCTGCTTTTGCTTCCAGCGCAATCAACTGGGCATTGCGCGCAGCATCTGCCTGTTCCAGCTCCCGCTTGAAGGCGCCAATCATCAGCGCAAAGCCCCTCACCAGGTTCAACATTTCAGTGACCAGGCTGGGTGCTGGAAGCTCAACACTGTAGTTGCCCCTTGCAATCTGCTTGCTGACCTTGTCCAGTTCGCGCAGCGGTTTCACCACGAAACGCTGCAACACCCCCAGCCCAAGCAAGGCCAGGAAAGTCACAAGCAGGCCAAGATAAAGGTCAAAGCGGGCAGTGGCCTGGATGGATTCAGTCTGCCCGGCAATTGCAGATTCAAAGCCACGTTCTACCGCCTGTATCCTGGCCTGGATTTCAGCCCGGATGGAGTTGCCAAGCCCCAGGTAGTCCTCGGAAAACAGCATCTGGATGGCAAGGTCTTTTCGAACCGGTGCCTCGGAAACATATTGCTTCGTTGCCGGGTCATAAAGGCCCTGGGTGAGGGCGAATACGACCTGTTCGCGTTCCCGCATGCTGCGGCTCAATTCAAGAATATTGCTGACAGAGTCCACCCGGTTTGCAGCCACTGCCGGAATTTCAGCCTGCCGGTTGCGCAACCGGCTCTCCAGTGTTTCGCCTGCGCCCGGAAGAAGTTCCACGGCATCCACGTTTCCCGCAATCAACTGGCTCCAGTAGGTGTTGTCCACCGGTCGGGCGTACCTGCGGGTGCCAGCATGCGTGTCCAGCAGTTCATAGTAATTCACCAGGTGTCGGCTGTTGCCGCTGGCCACGTAGGCGGCCACCAGGGTTTGCAGGGCGTCAAACTCGGATTGCAGCAGGCGCAACTGGTTGATGGCTTCCAGGCGGGCAGTCAGCAGTTCTGCCTGCGATGTCTGCAACTGTTCTGCACGTTCTCCCAGCCAGATGTTGGAGGCCAGGCCCATCAGGGTGGCGAACAAAACAAATCTGAACAGGGCTGCCAGCTTCATTGGCTACAAGGGGGAGTTCAAGTGCCCCTATTTTTACCTTAAAAGCCGGGTGCATGTGGATTGATTGAACAATCAGCCAGAAAGCCGCCATGATCATCACCGAACCGAAGCCCCGCCTCAGGATTTTTTCTGGCAGGTGATGGGCCACAGCCACTCCCGCCGACACGGTGAACAGGCCGCCGATGGCCAGCGGCATGCCCAGTGACCAGTCCACCTGCCGGGCGCTGGCGTAGGTCAGCAGGGCCACCACGGAGCTGGGGGCCACCAGGGCCAGTGAAAGGGCCTGTGCGGTGGTCTGGGTGTGCCTGTAAAGAGTAGTCAACAGTGGTGTGGCGACCAGCCCGCCTCCCATTCCCAGCAGGCCCATGCTGGTGCCCCCCAGCATGCCCACCACGGGCATGGCCGCCAGGCGCGGCGTGTCAGATTGCTGATAGCTTCCACCTGGGTGTTTGCGAAGCAGCAGCATGCGAACACCAACTGCCAGTATGAACAGGTTGAATATCCAGTGCAGCAGGTCGGGATCAATCCGCACAGCCAGCTTTGCAGTCAGCCAGGTGGTGAATGTTGCCGTGGTGCCGATGGCAGCCACCGCCTGCCAGGGTAGCCTGTGGTGCCTGTTGTAGCGCCACCAGCCGATCAGCAGGTTGGGCACCATCAGTACCAGGGCTGTACCTTGTGCCAGGGCTTGATCCATGCCGAGACCAATGATGAAGAGGGGCACCGCAATAATGCCGCCGCCAATTCCGAACAATCCGCCAAAAAACCCAAGGCCAGCCCCCAGGCCCAGTACAAGCATCAATTCCGAAACAGCAGGCCAGGACATGTGGGCAACCAGGAAAGTGGAACAGGCAACCCAGTTTATTGATTCTCGAACTAAATACAATAAAGTAGTATTTAAAATATTATTAAGAAAAACGCACGAATAAAACGATGGAATCTGCGAATGAAACAGCTTTCAGACCTAGCCTTTTTCACTGAACTGGTTCGCCACGAAAGCCTGGCCAGTGCCGCCGTGGCTTTTGATGTCACGCCACCTGCAGTGAGCCGGCGGCTGGCCGCACTTGAAAAACGCCTGGGCGTGCGCCTGCTCCACCGCAGCACGAGGCGGGTGGGCTTGAGTGCAGAAGGCGAACGTTACCTGGAAGAGGGTGGAAAAATACTGCGCCAGATTGATGCACTGGAAGCCAACTTGCGGGCCGGGCAGGACATTCCCAGTGGCCTTTTGCGTGTGAATGCCAGCCTGGGCTTTGGCCGCAAGCATGTGGCCGGCGTGGTGTCGGCTTACCAGGCGGCCTTTCCGGATGTGGAGGTGGTGCTGGAACTGACGGACCATCCCATCGACCTGATTGAAGGCAGTTTCGATGTGTCGGTTCGCTTTGGCGAGCCACCTGACCAGCGCCTGATTGCCCAGAAACTGGCCAGCAACCGGCGAATCCTGTGTGCTGCGCCAGCCTATCTTGAGCATGCGCCCCAATTGCTGGTGCCAGCCGACCTGACCCGGCATGATTGCCTGGTCATCCGCCAGGAAAACCATGCATTCAACAACTGGCCCCTGCGCAATGGCCGACAGGAAACCACTGTGAAGGTGCATGGCCCTGTCAGTTCAAATGATGGGGAAGTGGTGGTGCAGTGGGCCTTGCAGGGCAAGGGTGTGCTGCTTCGTTCGGAATGGGACATCCTGCAGGAACTGGCTGATGGCAGGCTGGTGAGGGTATTGCCGGCCTGGGCCGGTGCACCGGCTGATATTTTTGCAGTCTGCCCCTATGCCCAGCCCCTGCCGGCAAAAACCCGGGAATTCATCCGGATGACCCGAACAGTACTGGCCAGCAAGGCGGGGTTCCGTGCCAGCACATAACCGGGCTTCAGGTGCACCGCCATGGTTCGGCAAGGCAGGGTTCCACCTTGCACGGAATGCTGGGAATACCCCTTCATTTCCTTGAAATCATCTCAAGCCCCATGGGCACGGTGTTGTCCTCTGCAGTCTTGGTCTCCTGCAGTTTTCCGGCTGCCAGGCGTTCCGGCGCCACGCCTGCCGCCTGGAGGCCGTTCATCACCACCTGCAGGCGCTGGCTGGCCAGTTTTTCCAGTTGCTGCTTGCTGACCTCTTCAGTGGCCTGCAGTTTACCGGCCAATACCGAGTGAAAGTTTTTCCCCTTCAGGGCATCCACTTCAGGTTGGCTTAATTCGCGGGTGTCCTTGAACAGCTTCGTGACCTGCCCCAGGGCCTTGCCGGCCACGCCCTGTTCCAGTTGGCCTGGGTTGGCTTTCCTGAAACCGGCTTTCAGCGCTGCCAACTCACCCGAGCCCAGGCGTTTTTCAAACAGCGCTTCAATGGCCTTCTGGCTGGCCGGGCTGTCCACCGCCAGTGGGCCCGGGTCTTCGTCAGCCCCCAGTTTTTCACCAGCCTGGATTGCAACAGCCCTGCGCATCTGCAAATTCTGGATGGCGACCTTGTCTGCCGGTGCCCAGGTGCCCTGCACGGTCAAACCCAGGTTGGGCCGCGTGCCCAGTGCTTCACCCAGTTTCTTTAGCCCCTCCCGCTGGGAAGGTGAAAGCGTGTTCGCACCCGGGTTGAAGACCACCTGGCCCAGTTCCTCTTCCGAGCCTCCGAACAGCGCACCCAGTGCACGGAATGGCGCGGTCACGATCTTGGTCAACACATTCCCGATTGCCTTCCAGACAATTGCGCCATAGCTGAACTCCGGGTCGTTCAGGTTGCCGGTAATCGGCAGGCCCAGGTCGATGCGACCATTGCTGTCTTCCAGGATCGCAATTGCCAGCTCAAGCGGCAGGTCTCGACCCTGTGGACTTTCTACCCGTTCACCCAGGGTGAGTTTGTCGATTGTCACCTGGTTGCTGCTGTTCAGTTGCTGGTCCTGTATGTTGTAAACCAGGTTCATCGACAGTTTGCCCGACTCGATTTTCCGGTTGGCAAAGGTACCGGAATACGGAGTCAGGCTGCGCATTTCCACATTGTTGAACTTCACGGCAATGTTCATGAAGGCAGTGGGGTCCAGCAGGTTCAGGGTGCCCTGGGCATCCGCCTCGCCGAATTCATCCACCGTGCCGCTCAGGGCCAGTTGCCCCCGGGCACCGGGCCGATTGGACAACCCGTTCACCACGCCTTTCAGGCCGTGGATGCGGGTGCCGAAAGGAATGAACAGGGATTCATCTGCAAAATCCAGTTCACTGTTGGTGATGTTGAAACGATCAATGTTCACCGCGAATTCCGGGCTTGCAGGCGGTGCTGTGCGGCTGTCGCCGGCCTTGGTATCCGGGTTCGCACTGGCTGCCGGTTTGTTTGCAGCATTGCTGTCTGCCGCGGCAGGTGTGTTGCCTGCAGTCAGTATCCGGCTGATGTTCGTGGACTTGTCCTTCGCAATCAGCAGGGCAGTGTCCAGCCCATCCAGCGTCAGCCTTGGAATGCGCAGGCCTTTCGTGGTGGCGGTCAGGCCCGGGGTGGCCAATTGCTTGAACTGCAGGAAGGGCTTGCTGGTGCCTGCCTCATTCAGGCGCAACCCGGTCACTGAAAGGCTTCCGGTGTAGCCCTGTTCCTTCTCGGTGTAGATGGCCTGGCCCTGTGTGCTGAGCATGCCGCCAGCCAGGTCAAGTTTCGCAAACTGCCCAAGGAAAGGCTGTGCCGGTTTCACGGCCAGTGAATTGATGTCCACATTCAGCCGGGTGGCGGTGGTGATCGGGTTCAGTTTGCCCTGGATTGAAATCGTGCCACCGCTCTGCATGGCCAGGCTGGCTTTCAGGGCCAGGTCTTTGTCCAGGTCCTCGCTGATGTCGCCGGTTTCAAGCGCAATATTGCGCAGGCCAAGCACCAGTGCCGGCTTCATGCCCTGGTCTTCAATGTCGGCATTCAGGTTTGCAACCTTCACTGTATTCAGCCTGTAGGTCCACGGTTTGCCTGCCTTCTCCGCAGTGGTGTCGGCCTTGTTGCCACCGGCTGCCCATGCATTCACCAGGGCCAGCAGATCAAGCTCTCCGCTGGGGCTTCGCTTCACATTCACCTGCCCGCCTTCCAGCTTCAGGCTACCCACTTCAGCATGCTGGCCGGCCAGGTCGACAGCAAGCGGCCCCACCTCGATTTTCTGCAAGCCGATTGCCTTCGATTTGCCTGCATGGTTCAGCTGCAAGCCGGTCAACACCAGGCTACCCAGTTCCGCCTTGCCCGCTTGCAGGTCGAACTGCCCGTTGCTGACTTTCAGGCTTGAAAAACCTGCCGAGGGCGAGGCACCTGTCGGCTTGGCACTCAGGTTGAAATCACGCAACTCGGCCTGCATGTTGTTCAGCACCACCCTGGGCTGGGCATTGGCCGAAGCCGCTTCCATGTTGAAATCAAAATTCAGCCCCAGGTCTGCAAAGCCTGTCGGCGTGCCGGTTGGCAGCAAAGGTTTCAACAGGGGTTTCAGCTTGTCCAGGTTCAGGCCAGTCAGCACCACTTCACCCTTCGCGGCAGGCTGGGCCACCTGCACATTGGCGCGCAGCTTCAAGGCTGCATCCAGGCCGGTGAGGGCATCCAGCTGGAATTCTCCGTTCTGGTCAGCCCGGGTTGAAATATTCCGCAGTTCCAGGTTCAAGGGTTCAAACCTGGTTTTCAGGCCGTTTTCCGAGCGTCGGTCCTGGAAATCCACCACTGCATTGCTGATCAGCAAATGGCTGAGCAAAAGCGCAGGTGGTTCCTGGTTTTCCTCTTCGGGTTCATCTGTCTTGAATGCCTCAATCAGGGCAGTGAAACTGTTTTTGCCTTCTGGCAGCAAGGCCACCAGAACTTGCGGATTTTTCAGGTCAATCTGGTCCAGCGCCACCAGGCCGGTCAGCAAATCCGTGCCGGACACGTCAACAAACAGTTCATCAAACTTCACCAGGTCCTCGCCTTCCGGCGTGGCCAGTGCCAGCTTCTGCAGGCGCAGGGTCAACTCAAACGGGTTCAGTTGGGGCCGTTCCATACTCAGGACATGGCCTGATTTCTCGCGAACCTGCTTTTCAGCCTGCCAGTGAACAAGGCGGGGCAGCCCGGCCCACAGGAAAAGGTAAACAAGGACAATCAGGCCAACGGGTACGAGAAATGCCTTGGAACGCAGGATGGAGGTGATTTTCATTTTTATTGGACAATACGGCTGGGATACCCACTTAGTATCCTAGATAGCGGCGCTGGTGTACACTAACGCCTTCTCGCGCGGCTGTAGCTCAGTGGATAGAGTATTGGCCTCCGAAGCCAAGGGTCGTGGGTTCGATCCCCGCCAGCCGCGCCACTCCCCCAATGCGATAACATGAAACCCTCACCACCCCCGGGGGAAACAAGCCATGTGCGGCCGCTATGTACTGGAAGGCCCGGTCAGCAGGTATTCGGAATATTTCAGGGCCAGGTTGACTGGTGCCTTTCCCGAGTTCGAGGAAAACCGCTACAACATCGCCCCCACCATGCAGGTGCCGGTGGTTCGAATCAACCGGGAAGGCCAGCGGGTGCTGATTGCTCACCGCTGGGGACTGATTCCCTCCTGGGCGAAAGACACATCCATTGGCGCAAAGTTGAACAATGCACGAGGCGAAACCGTGCATGAAAAACCTTCATTCCGGCAGGCCTTCAAGCGTTTCCGTTGCCTGGTGCCTGCCAGCGGCTACTTTGAATGGCGTGCGCCGCCCGAGGGCAGCAAGGCCCGGAAGCAGCCTTTTTTCATCACGCCCACCGATGTTCCCTATTTTGCAATGGCCGGCGTGTGCGATCACTGGACTGACAAGGCCACCGGCGAGTTGATCATGTCGGTGGCCATCATCACCACATCCCCATCCGAAAAACTCGCGGATATTCATGACCGCATGCCTGTGAT
>DASUDJ010000056.1:0-4001 GCA_036275635.1 Limnobacter sp.
GCAGGGAATGCCGCTTGTACACGAAGCCCAAGCCTTTTACAGGGCGGTGCATGGCGTATTTGTGACCAGCCCATTCGGCAAAATTTGCATACAGGAATGTGGCCGGAATCGCCAGCCATTCAAGGCCCTTGGGTGAATCCAGCCAGTCAATGCACAGGGCAATGATGCCCAGCCCCAGCGTCATGGTCATGGTCAGGTGGGCATAGCCCCGGTAGCTGCTGGAGATGAATTCCGCCCGGTAATTGTCCCTGACTGCCTGTACTGATGCTGACCCCTGGAGGGATCCGGACTGTTCAGTGTTCGCCCTTGCATGCATTTTATTACTTCCGTAGCAATTGTTTATTTTTGTGTAATGTAGATTGCACTTGAACGGGCCGGATTTCAAGAGGCGGATTGCTGCCGCAATTTTTCGGTGGGCTGGTACACTGGAAAAAACAATCCAGGCACTACAGAAGGAGACACTCCATGAATGCACCCCTGCCGAACACTCCACCCGCCCACATCAGCCCGGCAGAATGGCAGGCCCGTGTCGACCTGGCGGCGGCCTATCGCCTGGTAGCCCTGCACAAGTGGGATGACCTGGTGTTCACCCATATTTCAGCCCGCGTGCCGGGTGAAGACGGGCATTTCCTGATCAACCCGTATGGTTTCATGTTCGAGGAAATCACCGCCAGCAGCCTGGTGAAGGTGAACATGAACTGCGAGAAGGTGGACAACAGCCCGCATGACGTGAACCCGGCTGGCTTCACCATTCACAGCGCAGTGCATGCAGTGCGGCATGACGCCCACTGCGTGATGCACACCCACACAGTGGCCGGTGTTGCAGTGTCGACCCAGGCACAGGGGCTTCTGCCAATTTCACAACAGTCACTGTTTCCGCTGGCCAGCCTGGCTTACCACGACTATGAAGGTGTTGCGCTTCGCGAAGATGAGAAGGTGCGCTTGCAGGCCGACCTGGGTGAGGCCAACAACCTGATACTGCGCAACCACGGTTTGCTGACCTGCGGCACCACGGTGGCGGACGCCTTCCTGAACATGTTCATCCTGCAACGGGCCTGTGAAATACAGGTGGCAGCGCAGGCGGGTGGTGCACAGTTGGTCCCGATTGCACAGCCGATTGTGGACGGCATCAAGGCTGCGGCTGCGCAGGTAACCCGGGGGCTGGGTGGCAATATTGCCTGGCCAGCCCTGTTGAGAAAACTGGACAGGGAGCAGCCGGATTTCCGTGGGTGAAGAGTTTCAAGCCCTCAACCTGCGGGCCTTGAACAGGCCCCAGCTGCTTTCCAGCAAATAGAAAAACAGAACCTTCACAGGGTGTTCGTTGGGCACCGGGTTCTTGCCCTTGCCCAACCGGTGAATCTGCCGTGTGTACCACTGGATTTCAAGCAGGCCGCTTTGGTCCACTGCCTTCACGCCGGTGATCAGGGG
This sequence comes from Limnobacter sp., assembly GCA_036275635.1. Taxonomy (GTDB): domain Bacteria; phylum Pseudomonadota; class Gammaproteobacteria; order Burkholderiales; family Burkholderiaceae_B; genus Limnobacter. The sequence goes on from DASUDJ010000056.1 coordinate 1,429, forward strand.
CTTCACAGGATGCAGGGCCTCCTTGCCATCCAGCAGGCGGTTTGGCAAATCGGGCTCGATCGCGATGGAACGAGCCAGGCCGATCAGGTCCACCGCACCGCTGTTCAGTGCTTCCTTCATGCCACCCACTGTGCGGAAACCGCCTGTCAGCATCAACGGCACCTTGCACACGGCGCGCACTTTTTCAGTGAAGTCGATGAAGTAGGCTTCCCGCTTCAGGGTGCTTTCCTTTTTTGGCTGGGCAGAGGCGCCAGTCATGGCTGGGGCCTCATAGGTGCCGCCTGAAACCTCGATCATGTCGATGCCGCGGGCAGTCAGTTCCTGGATCACAGCCAGGGATTCCTCTTCCGAAAAGCCACCTTTCTGGAAGTCAGCCGAGTTCAGCTTGATGCCAACCGGAAAATCAGGACCCACCTGCCTGCGCACTTCTTCATACACTGCCAGCACGAAGCGGCGGCGGTTCTCAGGGCTGCCACCCCATTGGTCGGTGCGCTGGTTGCTCAGGGGGCTCAGGAACTGGCTGACCAGGTAGCCATGCGCGCCGTGAATCTGGACGCCATCAAAACCGGCGTCCTTGCACACTTTGGCCGTGCGGCCCCAGCGGGCGATCAGGTCAAGAATTTCAGGCTCGGTGAGTGCGCGCGGCGTGGCGAACATCATCTGGAGGCTCTTATGGAATGGCACGGCGGAAGGTGAGACTGTTTCCTTGTTCATGCCCTTTGGGCACTGCTTGCCGGGGTGGTTGATCTGAACCCAGATCTTGCTGCCGTTGGCCTGGCCTGCCTTGGCCCACTGTTTCAACAGCGGCAGGTCGCGGTCGTCTTCAATCACCACATTGCCAGGCTCTGCACGGGCGCGGCGGTCAATCATCACATTCCCGGTTATATTCAAGCCGATGCCGCCTGCAGTCCAGCGCTGATAGACCCGCACCAGTTCGGGCGTGGCCCGGTTGTCGGTGGTCCCCAGTGCCTCACTCATGGCGGCCTTCACCAGGCGGTTGGGCAGTGTGGCGCCGCAGGGCAGTTTGATGGGGTCGCGAAGTTCGATGCGCATGGGATGGCCTTTTTGTCTCGTTGTTGGAGTTTTGTTCAGGGATGGTAGCTTGCCTGCATGAAAAAAATTGAAGTGGCTCCACTAATTTTGACCGGCCTGGCCATGTGCGCCTTTGCTGCCAATTCCCTGCTGTGCAGGGCGGCGCTGGGTGCGGGGCAGATTGACCCTGCCAGCTTCACTTCCCTTCGCCTGGCAGCCGGGGCTTTCACATTGTGGGCCCTCCTGCGCATCCAGGGCGGAGGCGGGCAGCAGGGCAGTTGGCTGGGTGCGCTGGCCCTGTTTGGCTATGCCGTGTTTTTCTCACTGGCCTACCTGCATGTGAACACGGGCACCGGTGCCCTGGTGCTGTTTGCCAGTGTGCAATTCAGCATGATTGCGTATGCAGCCACCCGCGGCGACCGATTGAAAGGATTGCGGGCGATCGGCGCGATTGTTGCCGCAACCGGCCTGCTGGTCCTGCTGTGGCCCAGGTTACAGGTGCCTTCCACCGCATGGGCAGTGCTCAGCATGGCGTTGGCGGGTGCATGCTGGGGCGTGTACTCCGTGGTAGGCAAGGGATCAACCCGGCCCCTGGCTGATACCGCCGGGAATTTTTCAAGGGCAGCCCTTTTGATGGCCCTGATTTGGCTGGGTGTTTACCTTGGAGCCCAGGCTGGCTTTCATGTTCCAGGAGTGACGATTGAGCGGGGCCTGGTGCTGCGCTCTGTGTATTTGCCCGAGCCCACGGCGTTGGGTGTGTTTCTGGCGATTGCATCCGGCAGCCTGGCCAGTGGCCTGGGTTATGCCGTGTGGTACAAAGTACTGCCAGTGCTGCCTACAACCTCTGCCGCCAGTGTGCAACTGAGTGTTCCGGTGCTTGCTGCGCTGGCGGGTGTGTTCTTTCTGGGCGAGGCGCTGACCTTGAACCTGGTGCTGGCCATGTCCATGACCCTGGGTGGCGTGTACCTGGTGTTGCGCGCTCCAAACAACTTGAAGACGGATACATGAAAAACACAGACACGACCGAACAGCCTCAAACCCCGGCCGGGGCAGTGCAGGCTTCACAGGCTGAGCCGCTGGCGCCGCAGCCGCCCGTGCTCAGGCTGTCTGCACTGGCCAAGCATTTCTACCTGAAGCACTGGGCACTGCTGCTGAGCGGTGGCCTGCTGCTGGCCCTGGTGATTGCGCTGTGGCCAGTGCTGGCGCCGTTCGTGGCGGCCTTTGTGCTGGCTTATTTGCTGGCCGCACCCAGTGCCTGGGTGTACAACAGGCTGGGCCGCAGGATTCCACTGGCGGTGTGTTCAATCCTGACCTTCACTATGTTGCTACTGGTTTTTTCCAGCATCAGCCTGCTGTTCATTCCCGTGGTGCTGACCCAACTGGAACTGATACAGAACAACCTGCCCCAGTTGATCGTGAATGTGAAGCGCCATGTCTTGCCATGGCTGACCGAGAACCTCGGTCTGCGGATTTCTGTTGACAGCGACGACCTGAAAAACCGGATTGCGGCCTACATCACCGAGAACCGGGGCAGCGTGGCG
>DASUDJ010000057.1:0-2692 GCA_036275635.1 Limnobacter sp.
CCATGCTGTTTTTTGGAGGTCCCACCCTGCATGGTTTTGCGTTGGCCTTGACAATCGGTATCTGCTTCGGCATTTATTCGTCAGTGTTGGTGGCCAGTCCCATGTTGATGTGGATGGGGCTGACCCGTGAAGACCTGATCAAGCCGGTCAGGAAAGACAAAGAATTCGAAACACCCTAAGGCAACCCGGCCCGGAGAGGCAGCGTGGACAATTCCAAGGAACTTTCGCCGCTGGCGAAAGGGGATATTGAAATCGGAAAGGCGCTGCCCTTTCCAATTTTTGACCGAAATGGCGTGTTGCTGCTGGCCGAAGGGCAGGCTGTGCAAAGCCAGAGGCAGCTGGACGAACTCGCTGCCAAGGGGCTTTACCACAACCCGCGCTGGGGCAGAAAATTCCCGGTGCAGCCACCCAGGGCTGCACTGGATTCTCCCGTGGTGTCAAGGCCCCCAGCTTCCCGGCCTTTCTCAGAAGATCCGTTTGAAACCGGCACCCACCTGAAAATGCTGCCGCCTGGGCAGGCCATGGAGCCTTTCTTTGTCCGCCTGATCGGCAGCATTCCCCAGCAGGCGATCCTGGTCACCCACCCAACTCGGGATGGGCAATGTATTTTTTGCAAGGAAGGCCAGGTCTGGGACTTTCAGGCCACCTACGGCCTGTCCATTTACCGTTTCAGCTCCATGATTGAAAAGGTGCTTTTGTCGCCGCACCCGCTTCTCGTGCTCTCCTGGCCCCAGGAAACCCATCTGGAAGTGAAAGCCGTGCGAAGTGCAAAACGGGTGAATTGCGAGTTGCCGGCCACCCTTCGGATTGCTGGAGACCAGCAGACCGAGGGTGAGCCACTCAGTGGTGTCATTGACAATATTTCCACCGGTGGATTTGAGTTGCGGCTTTCCAGGTTGATCGAACTGGAAATCGGACAGCAAATATCGATTGCATTCCAGATATTGCTGGATGAACGTAAATACCTGCTCGAGACCACGGCCTCTGTCGTGTCAAGGCCCAGGGCCACCGGGCAGGCCTCATCCGTTTACGGTTTTGTGTGGAAGCAGCTTCAGGATGAACAGTTTGCAGTGATACATGCCTGCGTCAGTGACCGCTTGAATGAAAGGCTTGGCCCGCAGTTTTACGCCTGAGTAGCCGGTATTGCCCTTCAACGCGGATGGATTACAGTGGGCTGACCAGGGTGTGAACACTCACGGTTTCCACCTGCTTGTCGCGGGTGTGGGGGTCAATCCAGTGGGCTTCAATCAAAACCCATACACCATTCGGATCGTTGGGTTTGCTGGTTTCATCGGGCATGGGCTTGATGCTGATGCAGACTGAGGCACCCTGGGCCCAGGTGCGTGGCAAGGTGGACTCCGCCAGGTCTGCCTTGTCCAAGGATTTTTCTTTCAACACGGGCTTGTTGTTGTTGCATTCATAGCCACTTGACTCTGCAAGGCGGTTTACCTCCCTGGTCAGTTCATTCGAGAACTGCTGTACCCTGGATACAACCTCGCCACGTGGGGCGCCTTTGTCGATGTCGGCCACATTGGCCAGAAGGGCATTGCCGATTTCCGCCGCCTGGGTGGCTGCCATTGAACGTTGGTGAATCGCGCTTTTTGCAGCAAAATGATCTGTCCAGTTTCTGGCATAGAGCACGACCCCGCCCGACAGGATCAGCACTGCGATCAGTGACTCGATCAGGGAAAAACCCAAAAAATCAGAAGCCGACTTCCTGCTTGCCCCTGGATTTTGGTCTTGGCGGTTTGCTCTCGGAATCGTCATCATCATCATTGTCCTTACCCTTGTCCTTGTCGTCGTCATCCCGGTCATCATCATCGTCTTCACCGGCTGGCCTCGGTGGCTTGGGCGGCGGCTTGATTGGCAGGTAGGTCAGCTTGCCATCATCATTGTCCTGCCTGTTGAAAACGAAGGATCGTTTTACACAACCTGCCTCCACATCCTGGTTTTGTGAGCAATTCACACTGGCCACGATTTCAAAGGCGGCCCGGAAGTTGTCATCAGAGATCTGCTTTGAACAGTTGTAGGGCACCACCATGCCGGTGATGAATATTCCCAGTCGCTGGTCGTCAGGAAGCGAGGGTTGAAGCAGGATGACTGTGGGGTCCAGCGTATCGGGCAGTGACTCGGAGGTTGAGCACTCGCCGACCACTTTTGGGTTGTCTCGATATTGTTCGATCAGTCCCGCAATTCCCTCATCGCTGCCATAGTTGTGGGTGTAGTAACGCAAGCCCGCAAAAGCCAACTGCCTGGCCTCCTCAATGCTTTGGCGGGTATTGGACAGGTAGAGCTTGCTGCTGGTGGCCGTGATGTTCTGAAGGCCAATCAAGCCCAGGATGGCAACAATTGCGATGCAAAAGAAGATGCCTGCAGCCCCTGACTGACTCCCGGTTTTCCATCGAGACTTGTTGTTCATGATCCCACCCTGACTCGCGTGGTGTTCAGCAGATGGATGATCCGTGCCTCCTCATATCGACTGTCGGCTTTCTCCTTGCTGATCTCTGCCTTGAACAGGCCCAACCAGAACATGTTGGTTTCAGGATTCGCCGCCAGGACAGAGTCACAGTTCTGTTCATAGTCCTGGGTTACATCCTTGGCCGTTTGTGCCTTGAATCTGCAAAACAGGATTTCGGGAAACACAAAATCCTCTTTCTTGTTCAGGTTCAGCCAACCGGATGCCTGGCTGCAA
>DASUDJ010000058.1:0-4171 GCA_036275635.1 Limnobacter sp.
TTTGTGACAGTCCAAGACTGGGTGAACACCCAGGTGCGACTGGCTGACCATTTTGGGATCAGGAAATTTGCTGCCGTGATGGGGGGTAGCCTGGGTGGCATGCAGGCCCTGCAATGGAGCCTCAGTTACCCGGACCGCCTGGCTCATTGCATGGTGATTGCTTCCACCCCCAAGCTGAGTGCTCAGAACATTGCCTTCAATGAAGTGGCCCGGCAGGCTATTGTGACCGATCCGGATTTTCATGGTGGCAACTACTATGAGCACGGCGTTGTGCCAAAGCGCGGTTTGCGCCTGGCCCGCATGATCGGCCACATCACTTACCTGAGCGGTGATGACATGGCCGAGAAGTTTGGCCGCAGCCTGCGCAACAGCGATTACAACTATGGCCTGGACGTTGATTTCCAGGTGGAAAGCTACCTGCGATACCAGGGCGACAAGTTTTCCGAATACTTTGATGCCAACACCTACCTGCTGATTACCAAGGCGCTGGATTATTTTGACCCGGCCCGTTACACCGGTGGCGACCTGACTGCTGCCCTGAAAGCGGTGAAGGCCAAATTCCTGCTGGTGAGCTTCACCACCGATTGGCGTTTCGCGCCTGACCGCACCCGCGAAATTGTTGAAGCCCTGATGGCCAACCAGCGGGATGTGACCTACGCAGAAATAGACGCACCGCATGGGCATGACGCCTTTTTGCTCACCGACGAGCGTTATCACAACGTGGTGCGCGGCTACTTTGAACGGATTGCCAAGGAGCTGGCATGAAGAACCTGCAGGCTGTTCGACCCGATGTTCAGCCCTTGCCCATCGTGGTGCCAAGGGCCGACCTCGACCTGATAGAAAGCTGGGTGCCCATGGGTGCCCGTGTGCTGGACCTGGGCTGCGGTGACGGTTCTTTCCTGGCCCGCCTGATGAAAACCCGCAAGGCCACGGGTTATGGCGTGGAAATTGATGACACCAACGTGCAGCGCAGTGTGGCCAATGGCATCAATGTGATACAGCAGGACCTTGAAAAAGGCCTGGCCATGTTTGAAGACCATGCCTTTGACGTGGTGGTGCTGTCTCAAACCCTTCAGGCCATGCACAACACCGAACGCATCCTGCGGGAAATCGCCCGGGTGGGCAAGGAAGGCATCATCAGTTTTCCGAACTTCGGACACTGGTACCATGTGTGGTCCATTGCGCTGGGCCGCATGCCTGTGTCAAAGCAGATGCCTTACCAGTGGTACAACACACCCAATATCCACCTGTGTACCCCCAAGGATTTTGAAGCACTGATTGCGCAGATCGGCTTTCAGGTGCTGGGCAAGCAGCTGTTCCTGAATGGGAAGTCAGTGGAGTTTCTGGGTGATCTTCGCAGCACCCTGGCTGTGTATCGCTTCAAACCCGCCTGATTTCATTTGCAGATCGCAAGGTGGTCCCTGAATGCCGGACTCGCCTGTTTCGGAACAAGGGGCATGCACGAATTCCTTCGATACCGGGTTGGTTCTCTTTACGTGCCCGGCTTGCGGAGGGAGGTTCCAAGGCGGGTTTTTGCCGGGTGCGATTGCACTGTGTCCTGAAAACCAGTGGTGGAGTAAACTGGCAAGTCCATTTTTCTCCTGGTTGGCTGCAGGCATGAAACCCCGATTCAACCCTTCCGGACACGATTATTGGTCGCAGGTGAAGCGCATTACATGGCGCTTGCTGGCCGTGTGGATCGGCCTGATTCTCAGCGTGGTGCTTCTTATTCCCCTGTTCGGAATCACAGTCTATGGTGTGCCGCTAACCTATTGGGTAATTTCAAGTTTTCTGCTTTTGAGCTTCCTGGGGCTTGTTGCCTGTTATGCATTGCGCATGGATAGGTTAGAATCAAAATTCAAACGAGCGGTGGAAAACAACCGCAACCCATCAGGAGACACAGATGAAAAGCAGCACCGGCGAGGTGGGCCACCCCCTTTCTGACACCAAGAGCACCCCTCTTCGTTTTGTAACAGGCTCCTCCCTGTTTGACGGGCATGATGCAGCAATCAACATGATTCGCCGCCTGTTGCAAAGCCAGGGTGCTGAAGTAATCCACCTGGGCCACAACCGCTCGGTTCAGGAACTGGTGGATGCCGCCATACAGGAAGATGCAGACGGCCTGGCCGTAAGCTCTTACCAAGGCGGTCACAATGAATTCTTCCAGTACATGGTGGATGAGCTGAAAGCCCAGAATGCCAGCCACATCCAGGTGTTTGGCGGCGGTGGCGGTGTGATCCTGCCTTCTGAGATTGAAGCCTTGCAAGCCTACGGCGTGAATCGCATTTACAGTCCGCAGGATGGCCAGAAAATGGGCCTGGAAGGCATGATTGGTGACATGATTGCCCGTGCTGCGGTGGTAAGGGATGCGCGCAAAAAGTTAGAAGTGAAAGTTAGCGCCGAGGGTGTGCATGAACTGGCTTCCAACTGGCCACTGCTGACGCAGATGATTACAAGGCTCGAGCGGGAAGAAGTGCTGTCTTCCGACCTTGAAGCCATCCGAACACTGGCCAAGGCCAGCAAAACTCCTGTGCTGGGCATTACCGGCACTGGCGGTGCGGGTAAATCAAGCCTGACAGACGAGCTGATTCGCCGCCTGCGCATGGACCATGGGGATGAACTGAAAATCGCCGTGGTGTGCGTCGACCCGTCCCGCAGAAAAACCGGCGGTGCCCTGCTGGGCGACAGAATTCGCATGAATGCCATCAGCCCGTGGGCGGATGGTGCGCCCAAGGTGTTCATGCGTTCCCTGGCCACCCGGGATTCTGCGCAGGAAGTGCCAGCCACATTGCCCGACATCATTGCCCTTTGCCGCGCCACGGGATTCGACATTGTGCTGGTGGAAACACCTGGCATTGGCCAGGGTGATGCCGCGATTGTGCCGCACGTGGATTTCAGCCTGTACGTGATGACGCCTGAATACGGCGCAGCCAGCCAGCTTGAAAAAATCGACATGCTGGACTTTGCCGACTTTGTGGCAGTGAACAAGTTCGACCGCAAGGGCGCACTCGACGCCCTGCGGGATGTGTGCAAGCAGGTGCAGCGCAACCGCATGGCCTTTACCAGCATGCCCGACACCATGCCGGTGTATGGCACGCTGGCCAGTCGCTTCAATGATGATGGCGTGAGTGCGCTTTACAAGGCCTTGCGCGCAGTATTGCCGATTGCCAAGCCTTCCAAAGGTTTGTTCAATGCAGTGGATACGAAACATTCCACCACAATGAAATCGGTGGTGCCTTCCGAGCGGGTGCGTTACCTGGCGGAAATTGCGCAGGCCGTGCGCAGCTACAAGGCCCAGGTTCAGAAAGACGTGGCCGCCCAGTACGACCTGGAGTGCATGCAACGCGCCCAGGCCCTGTTGCTGCAACACAAGCCAGACAAGACCAAGGCGGTTGAAGCGCTGGATGACATCCTGGAGTTGACCAACAGTCGCATCAGCATGGCTGCGCAAAAAGCACTGAAAGACTATGCCAAGCTGGCTGAAGGCTACCAGGGCGACACGCTGACCTATGAAGTGCGCGGCAAGGCGATCCAGGCCCCGCTGATGGTTACTACTCTTTGTGGCCTAAAAGTGAACAGGGTCAGCCTGCCGAAATTCACCAGCCGTGCTGATTTGCTGAAATTCGTGATGCTGGAAAACCTGCCCGGTTATTTCCCTTTCACCGCTGGTGTGTTCCCGGTGAAGCGGGAGGGAGAAGACCCCACCCGCATGTTCGCCGGTGAAGGCGACCCAGCCCGCACCAACCGCCGCTTCCGCATGCTGAGCAGTGCCAGCGAGGCCAAGCGCTTGTCCACTGCATTCGATTCAGTCACCTTGTATGGTTTTGACCCCGACCTGCGGCCGGATGTATACGGCAAGGTGGGCACCAGCGGCGTCAGCGTTGCCACGCTGGATGACATGAAGGTGCTGTACAGCGGATTCGACCTGTGTGCCCCCAGCACCAGTGTGTCCATGACCATCAATGGCCCGGCACCCAGCATACTGGCCATGTTCCTGAACACGGCCATTGACCAGCAGGTGGACAGGTTCACGGCTGAGCACAAGCGCGCCCCAAGTACGGAAGAGTATGCAGCCCTGAAAGCCGCCACCCTGAAAGCCGTTCGTGGCACCGTTCAGGCCGACATTCTGAAAGAAGACCAGGGCCAGAACACTTGCATCTTTTCAACTGAA
>DASUDJ010000059.1:0-2533 GCA_036275635.1 Limnobacter sp.
TGCAAACCGGTCTGGATACAGGGCCGCAAGGCGGGTGGAGCCATAGCCACCCATGGAATAGCCGCCAACCAGGATGCGGTCATTGTCCACCAGGAAGGTGTTCAGCGAATCATCCAGCACATCCAGCACATCCCGTTCAGACAGGCCGGTGTAAAAACCGTAGGGGCCACGGCCCAGCGGTGCCACCAGGATACGGTCAAGCTGGTCGCCAAACTGGGCCTGCATGCCGGGCTGGTTGATCTGGCTGGCGTGATTGGCTTCACAGCCATGCAGAATGACCTGCAGGCTGCGGGGAATGTCATCATTGCCAGTCTTGGGGATGTAGACCCCATAGGGTTGGTATTTCCCTACGAAATGGAAGAACTGGCCGCAGAAGCGGCTTTCAGTCTGGTCTCGCCCTGGAATGCCTTCCAGCACCATGCCTTCCCCGGTGGAGCCTGGCACGGTGTACTTTGATGTGTACACACGCTGCCTGAAACCGGGCTCGACCTGGGCTTTCTCGGTGACCCCAGGACGCAGCCTGGTTGGGTCCACCAGTGCGGAAAATTCAGTGATGTCTCCCTTGCCAAGGGCTGCAGCCTGCCTGTCTTCCCACCAATTGCCCTTGCCCGGCAAAAACTGTGCAGGCAAGGTGCCTTCCGCATCAGCCTCCTCATCCGGTCCACGGAAAGCCACATTCATCACCTGCCGGCTGGACTGGGCAGTGACTGCCCACATGCGGAATGCGCGATTTGCAGGCGCCTTGAAGCTGCCGGTGATCAGGTTTGTTTCGGCATTGCCACCCGTGAATTCAATCACCTGGTCTGCGCCCTGTACTGTCAGGCCCAGCAGTTTCTTGTCGCCCGTGGCCGGGTTGCTGTCTGTGTCGAGCGCAATTGCAGCGATGGTCTGGCCCGGGTTGTAGAGTGCATTCAGTTCAAAGGAAACCGTGTAATTCTCGCCCTGCCTGGACAGGCGCAGCTCAACCAGGTCGGCCGTGCTTTCAGAACCCTTCGGATAGCGTGCATCACCGGCAGTTGGTGACAGCAACCCCGGATTGTTGGCGAAGGGATTGCCCATCTGCCCAGCGCGGCCTGCCAGGTTCAGCAGGGCAGGGCTTGGCGAAAGAAGTCCAGTGTCCGCACCATAGTCATCCAGTACATAATCCCTGTACACCAGTGTGCCATCACAGATTTCGGTCACGCCGGCAAACCAGGACTGCTCATTGCACTGGCCCGATTCACGAGCAGCAAGCGGATTGTCGCCGTTCGCCGACAGTTGTGCCGCTGCACCCGGCGCGTTGGAAGAATCAACCTGATCTTCGCCGCTGCAGGAGGCGAGCAAAGCCACAAGACCCAGGGACAGGATTCGCAATTTGAATGCTTGCACAGCAGGAACCTTTGAAGAAGTGATGCGACCCTGTATTACTTCTTCAGCAGGTGGGTGGATTCAATCCAGTCTGCAAGGTCAGGGCTTCAAGGCATCAAGGCGTTAACTGCGTGCCAGCACCTGGAAATCCTCTGCCCATCCAGATGCCCGCTTTGCCGCCTGGTTGCGTTGCTCCTGGGTGGCTGCATTCAGCACATCCACTGCCAGGTTGATCGCGTTCTTCTGGCGGACTTCCAGTGCAGCACTGTCGGCCGCATTGCGCGGTGCCTGCCAGGAGTTCAGCAGATCTGCCACCGCGGCGCTCAGCTCTGCATGGGTGATCTGGCGGCCGCTTGCCAACCTGGTCAGCTTCATGAATTCAGCCTGCCTTTCCAGTCGGCTCTGAAAGCGTTGCTCCAGCTGCGGAACCTCCGAATGGGCCCACTTTTCAATCCGGGTCCTCTGGATTGCATTCAACCTGCCCAGCCAGTTTTCATAACGCTCGGTGGTGCGCTCTACCAGCTTTTCATGCCGCTCCCGGTTGTCTTTGCCCAGGTGTTTATCCCGGTAATCCTGGTTGGATTTGTCCAGTGCGGCCTGTATTTCGGGCAACTGGCTTGAATTCAGTTTCAGCAGGTTGGAGGCAATCATGGGGGCTGCATGGTTGGCCGTGTTCAGCAGGGAGACACGCACTGAGTCCCACACTGTCCTGACCTGCTCGGTACTGACCGGTGCAGGGCTTCCACCGGGAGTTTGAAGCGCCAGTTGCTGGCCGATCTGCTGCATTTCCCTTGACAACCTGGGCAATTCATTCCGGCGATGCCATTGAACGATTTCAGCAAGGCTGGCTTTCAGAAATGCGGATTGTTCATCCGTGAAGTCGACCTTGCTGCCGAGATAGGTGTAGGCCACTGCGGGTGCGTTGTTGTAACCCAGCCGTATGGCGCTGCAGGCACCCACCAGTACCATGGAGACAGCCAGCAGCAAGGTCTTCAGCAGTGGACATGTTTTCATGCGCAACCCCACCTGTCATTCTATTGATCGAAGAAATAGGACAGGTGGTCGGTCTTTTTGTTCACCACATCATGAAATCGAACTGTTGCCAATGCGGCTAGATGTTGCGGGTCACGAATTCCTTGATGGCCAGTGCGCAGGGGTAGGGTGTTTCAATCATGGGCAGGTGGCC
>DASUDJ010000060.1:0-10003 GCA_036275635.1 Limnobacter sp.
GTCAGGTCGATGTTCGATTCTTCAAGCGCGCCCGACTGGATGATGCCGAAGGCCGTGTCTTCACTCAGGGACACCAGTTCAGGTCCGGATGAGTTCGTGGCCAACCAACCGTTGGAACCAACAGGCTGCAGACCTTCCGGATTCGGGAAGCGGTACAGGCCAATCTGCGCATGGTTCACCAGTTGACCATTGGCATAGCTGATGGTCAGCATGCCGTCCGCACCCACATCAAAACCGGCGAAGGGGGAAGACTCAAAACCGTCCTGGCTCAGGTTCTGGATTGCGAATGAACTGCCGTACTGGGTGGTGTTGTTCATGTCGAAGGTGAACTGGTTGGGTGCAGTACCGGTGGAAGAGAAAGGCACGCCACTTGCAGTCACGAAACGGGACATGTCCACGGTCAGGCTGCCCATGTTGGCTGCAGTCAGCATGCCGTCTACACCGTATTGCAGGGTGGCTGCAGTGGACTGGGCCGGCGCTGTTGTGACTGCAACCGGTGCCGTTCCAATGTCCACCTGCGTGCCATCTACCGTGGCATACACTGACCAGGTATTGGCCGATTCCTTGCGCATGTACACGCCCATGATGTGCTCACCGCCCAGTTCGTCATACACGGTCAGCGAAGTGGAATTATTGAAGGTGTTCAGGTTGGCCGGGTCAAATACCAGGGCAGGATCAATTGCAGTGGCCCGTGCATCCAGGTTCAGTTCCAGTGTACCGGCGCGGGTGGCTGCAGGCGGAATGCTGCCGCGCGGAACCAACACGGGTTGAGCCACATCGGAAGGACGACCTGTTGCGGCATCCACCGGAAAGCCCTGCAGGCGGTCACCGCGTGAATTCACAATCACGCCTTCATTGTTCAGTGTGAACTGGCCATTGCGGGTGTAAATGTTGTCACCGTTGGCAGCCAGCACCTTGAAGAAGCCGGTGCCGCTGATGGCCAGGTCAAGCGGGTTGCCAGTCACGCTGATGTTGCCCTGCTTGAAGTTCTGGGTCACTGCAGCCAGGCTGGTGCCCAGGCCGATGCCGTTGGTGGAGCGGGCGCCATTGAAGGCGCGGGCAAACACATCCGAGAATTCTGCTTCGGAACCCTTGAAACCCACCACGCTGGCATTGGACACGTTGTTGGCGATTACTTCCAAACCACGCTGTGCTGCATTCAGACCGCTCAAACCCTGCTGGAAACTGCCACCTGATGAAAAGCCCATGTTTGACTCCTTGAAAAATTCCTTGAATTAGAAAACCTGCTTGATGTCGGCAAAGCTGATTTCGCCGCCCGTGCTGGTCAACAGTTTGGTGCCCTCCGCGCCTGCATTGCGAATGCCCTGCACGATGGAAAGGGTGAGGGGTGTCACGCTGGCGTCTTTTCCGGCAGCCTTCGCTTCAATTTCGAACTTGTAATTGCCAGCGGGCAGTGTGCTGCCGTCTGCAGCCTTGCCATCCCACTGGAATTCATGCACACCCTTTGATTGCGGGCCCAGCTCGATTGTGCGAACCACGTTGGCACCGGCATCCAGCACATTCACTTTCAGGATGTCCACGCTCTGCCTCAGCTCCATGGAGCCCAGTGCCTTGCCATCTTTCAAAGGCAGATCATTGCCCTCGGTCAGCACTGCGCGGCCCAGCATGCCGGTGGCCTGCACGGTCTGGTTGGCATTGATGGAGGCGGCCACGCCTTCCATGGTGGCATTCAGGTTGTTGATGCCGGTTACCGTGTTCAGTTGCGCCATCTGGCTGGTCACCTGGGCATTGTCCATCGGGGCCAGGGGGTCCTGGTTTTTCAACTGGGCCACCAGCAGGGACATGAATCGCTCCTGGATTGCCTCTGGGCTGTTTTCATCTGCCTTTTTCTTGGTTGCAGAGGCGCCGGTGTTGTTACCCAGTGCGGAAGCTACATTGATGGTCATTATTCAGTTCTCCTTACTGGTTGCCCATGCTCAAGGTTTTCAGCATCAGCTGTTTGGCGGTGTTCATCACTTCTGCATTGGTCTGATAACTGCGGGAAGCAGCCAGCATGTCGACCATTTCTTCCACTGCATTCACGTTTGGCATGTACACATAGCCGTCTTCATCCGCCATGGGATGCTTTGGGTCGTACATTTTCTTGGCGTCGGTCTTGTCTTCAACAATGTCCTTCACCTGCACGTTGTCGGCCAGGGCAGCCTTTCCGGGAGCTGCCTTTTGCAGCACCGCCTCGAACACCACCTTGCGGGCCTGGTAAACCTGGTCAGGGCTGGACGCCGCTGTGTCAACATTCGCCAGGTTGCTGGCAACCGTATTCAGCCGGGTGGTTTGCGCCTGCATGGCACCACCGGCCAGCTTGAATGAATTGAATAACGACATGTGTTGTGCCCCCTATTCCTTATTGGTTTCCAGAGCCCATGGCCTGTTTCAGGGTTGAGATGCGCCCATTGATGGCGCGCAGCGCAGCTTCATACTTCACCGTGTTTTCTGCAAAGGCAGCACGCTCGCGTTCTATGTCCACGGTATTGCCATCAATGGCTGCATTGTTGCCACGGCGAAACTGCAGCATTTCTGCAGTGCTCATGCCGGCATTGCCCTTGCCTGAGATATGGCCCTTGTGAGTCACAGCCAGTGCACCGGCCCCATTTCCCAGTGATGGGTTGACGGGTACGGCTGTGCCGGCCTTTTCACCAGTGGCTGCTTTCAGGGCTGCCTTGAAATCGAAATCAACCGCCTTGTAATTGGGCGTGTCCACGTTCGAGATGTTGGAGGTCAATACTTCCTGACGACGCGCCCTGAGTTTCAGTGCCTCGGCAGAGAACTGCATTGAATCGGTCAATTTGTCCAACATGGCTTGAACCCTTCATACACGAATGGATGAATGGATTATTCAATCGCCAGGGTCAAATCAAAGTGGAGATAAGGGGGGAAAAGAAGGTTCTTTTTCTGGTAAGGGTGCAGCAAAAGCCCGCCTAGGATGTATACACCAAGGCGGGATCTGTTTTTGACATTCCCTTTTACGGCACAGGCAGCGAAAACTTTAATGAAATTTTCGGATTTATTTCACAGATGCACTCAATTGCATGGCGCTGCCCTGCTGGCGGCGTTGTGGATGACCGTGGCTTCACCTGGTGCTGCAACAGCAGGCAATTCTGCGGCTGCAAACGTGTCCGCGAAATGGGTCACGGAAGACCGACTGGTTGAACTGGTGGACCCGGCATTGCTGCCCACTGGTGCCCATGTGGATGTGAAATTCGTGAAGGCTGATGACAGGATAGGCAGTAGCCAGTGCCCCGCGGCCCTGTTTGCCAACACACAGGGAAACAGGATGTGGGGCAGGACATTTTTGCGGGTCCAGTGTGTGGGATCAGACCTGGCGCCCTTTTTTGTGGGCGTGGATGTAAAAGTGTGGGCCCCGGTGCTGGTGATGAAAAACATGGTGCAGGCAGGCCAGGCCGTTGGGGCTGGCGATGTTGAGTTCAGGAACATGGACCTGAGCCAGCTTACGCAGGGTTGGCTGACCGAGCTTGTGCATTTAAACAACAGAACAGCAGCACGCCAGTTGTGGCCCGGATCTGTATTGAAACCAGACCACCTGAAAGGCCAGGCACTGATTAAAAACGGTGACACGGTGAAGGTGATGATGAAAGGACCCGGCTTTGCGATCGGCGGAACAGCTGTGGCACTGGGTGAGGCGGAAGCCGGGCAGGTGGTGAAGATCAAGACCGGCCAGGGAAAAATATTGCATGGAGTGGCCCGCGAGGCCTTGCTGGTGGAAGTCAGCCTTTGAGGACGGGACTGCCGCAGGTAGGAATTCTTTTCAGAATTCGTTAAAGTTAAGTGGATTCTGGTCGTTAAGAAAATACACGAAACCCACTTAGGCTCTGCCAAACGCGGAGGACATTATGAGTATCAACAGAATAAATCCGGGAAGCAACCCGATCGACAAGCTGAACAAGCCCGCCAGTGGCAGCAAGTCAGCCGCTTTGGGTGCCACCGAAAAGGCAGGCACCGAAGGCGCAATCGCGAAGCTTTCCGGCCAGTCCAGTGAATTGAGTGCTGCGGGTGCGCCTTTTAATGCTGAAAAAGTGGCGGAAATCAAGGACGCCATCAACAAGGGCGAATTCAAGGTGAATGCCGAGGCTGTTGCAGCCAAGGTAATTGAAAGTGCCAAGGAATTGCTGGGGCAGAAGTAAAGCCTATTGGTGCCTTGGTTTCAAACGGGGAAATGTATGACTTCACAGATCGACACAGCAAAACACGTATATCGCAGCCTTGCCGAGGAATGTGAATTGGCCATGGCCTTGGTGGATGTGTTGCTGGAAGAGCAGGCTTGCCTGGTGAAGCTGCAGACTCCTGAACTGAACAGCCTTGCACTGCGCAAGGAGGCCATGATGCTGGAGTTGGAGAAGCGTTACCTGGACAACATCCAGCAGGCCAAGGCTGCAGGCTTTCAACCCACCATGGATGGCTTGGCCCTGTGGACCGATGTGTTGGCCATGCATGAACCCCGCCTGCTGGGAACCTACTCAACCCTGCGCAGTACCTTGAGCCATGCCAGGCGCCTGAACAAGACCAATGGCGAACTGGTGGCCGAGCAACTGGCGGGGCTGCAGGAAAGAATTTCAATCCTGACCGCTGCAGCCGTGGCTGATCAAAAGCCTGCCGCCAGCGACACTTACGGACCGAAAGGTGGCATGAGCCAGTCAGCCTTGACCGGCGGCATCACGCCCCGCGCGGTAATTCGTTGATTGTCAGCCAGTAGGACACCAGGGCAGAAATACGGGCCAGGTACTGGTCAAACTGCACAGGCTTCACTGCGAAGCTGTTCACACCCAGTTCATAAGCCCTTTTCACATCGCTGATTTCACGGGAAGAAGACAGCACCACGACCGGCATGGTCCTGAACACCTCCTTGGACCGGAGGAAACTCAACACTTCCAGTCCGTCCAGCTTGGGCAGCTTCAAATCGAGCAGGACCAGCTTTGGCAGATTCAATGCCGCACTGTCGGATGGATGATCATCCATCAATTGCCGGAAATATTCGATTGCACGTTCGCCATCCTCCAGCAGCACGGTCGTGGAAGTGGAGGAAGTCTTGCGTACAACCCTCAAGGCCAGGTCGGCATCATTCGAGTTGTCGTCGACCAGTATTACGTCAACCATGGCTGTAATCCTTCAATTCTGGCATTTCCTCATATTCCGGCAGGGTAAAGGTGAAGCAGGCGCCCTGCCCCGGTTCCGCCTGGGCAGTGACCTGGCCACCAAGACGTTGGATGATCCGTTTCACGATGGCCAGGCCCACGCCTGTCCCATCGAAATCCTTCTTGTGATGCAGCCGCTCAAATACATTGAACAGCTTGTCTGAATACTTCATGTCGAAACCGGCGCCATTGTCCTGCACACTGAAGCTGTAGAACTGTCCCAGTTTCTCGCACCGGATTGACACTTTTGGCTGGGCAGTCTTTGCGCTGAACTTCAATGCATTGTCGATCAGGTTCATCCACACCTGCTTCAACAGCACGGGATCTGCATAAACCGGGGGCAACTCACACACCTCGACAATGTTTTTCCGCTTTGCGTCCAGTTGGTCGAGAATCTGGTCCAGCATCTGCTGCTGGTCCACTTTCACCCGCGCCACGTCTGTCCTCAGCAACCTTGAAAAATCAAGCAGGCCGTCAATCAGCCCGCCCATCTGCCGGGCGTTGTTGCTGATGCGGTCCAGCAGGCTGCGCGCATCGTCTGGCAGGGTTTCAGCAAAGTCTTCCTTCAGGATACTGGAAAAACCGTCAATTGCCCGCAGCGGTGCCCGAAGGTCGTGGGACACCGTGTAGGTGAATGCCTCAAGTTCGGAATTGCTGCGGGTCAGTTCCGCAGTGCGTTCATTGATGCGCTGCTCCAGCGTGGCATTCAGGCCCTGCAAATCATCCTCGAACACCCTTCTTTCCACGCAAAGACCCAGCAGGCGGATGGCGGTCAGGATGCGCACCACATCATCATGCGCAATATCTTCCACGCCCTGCTGCGCCACCAGGATCCAGTATTCAGGTTGATTCGGTTCGATGGCCTTGCGACGAGCCATCCAGGCAGTGGTGATGCCCAGCTTGCTTTTCCAGCTGTCGTCGAAAAACTGCTCCTGCTTCATCTTGCCCAGCCAGACCAGTCCGGGTTGATCATGGCCTTCAATCGGATCACATTCCCTGTCTGCATTGTCCCAAAGGGCCTGCCCCTGGGCGAAAGGCATGCGGAGTTCGGGATGGGTACTCCGAACATGCCAGTGGTTGTCAACTGATCTGTCACGGAAACCCAGCACCACCTCTGCATGAACGGTCAGGCAGGTTTTCAGACCCCGGGCATAGGAAGCAGCCAGTTCAGGAATGGGTGCGGACAGTAACACGCCCTGCAGCAGGGAGCGCTGCAATGACAACAGCTGTTCATTCAGTCGTTTCTGGGTGCGGTCGGAAGACACGCCCATGTAACCGGTGAATTCCCCCCGGGAATTGAACAAGGGCCGGCCAGTGGATTCAAAAATGATTCGTTCACTGCCCTTTGGCCAATACTCGAAGGCCACCCGGTCAAAAGGCTGGTGATTGTCCAGCAACTGCTTGAAGCTGTCCCAGTTGTACCGGGGGTCGATGCATTTCAGACCTTCAATTTCCCAGCGGGCCATGCCGTCAAAAGGAAGGCTTGCGCCGTTCAGGTGCCGCACATGTTTCTGGTCTCTGCCGCGGTAGATGATGCGCACAATCGTGTGGTCGGAATCCTGGTGCCAATACCAGTCACCCGACAACTCCATCAGGCGGCGCAACTGGCTTTCAGACTGGGTGGAGGAGTGGATGGCGTCCAGCATGCCCGACAGCAGCTTGTTGCCCATGAACCAGGCGCCACCCAGGCCGAGCAGACCTGTCAGCAAGAGGGTGAGATTCCAGTTGGCCTGATCGGCCGTGGTGCCCGACATGTAAAGGCCCGCGATTGCCAGCGGGCCGATTGCCGTGAAGATGACCAGGACAAGGGAGCGGTTGACTTTTGTCCGGAACTGCTCGAAAGGTTTCAGTTTTCCCTGGTCTTGGTCTTCTGCCATGAATCAGTGTTCGCGAAGCTTGGCTTTCAGGCGGCTGACAGCCTGCGTGTGCAACTGGCACACGCGGGATTCAGTCACTCCCAGCACAGCTGCGATTTCCCGGAAGTTCAACTCCTGCTCATAATACAATCCCATGAGCATTTTTTCACGTTCCGGAAGATCTTCCACGGCTTGAATCAGGCTGGCGCGGAATCGCTGGTCACCCAGCATTTCCAGCGGATTGGCTTCCTCATCACCGCCCATCTGGCGGTCCAGGTAGCCTTCGCCATCGCCCTCTTCCGAATAATCATCATAGAAAACCAGTTGCGCGCCACGGGAATCAAACAACATTTCCTGGTACTCATCCAGGCTGACTCCCAGCACTTCTGCAATTTCCTTTTCGGTGGCCGAGCGGCCCAGCTTCTGCTCCGCTTTCAGGGTGGCATTTTCAATTTTCCTCTGGGCCTGGCGAACACCCCTAGGCATCCAGTCGGCCGAGCGAAGTTCGTCCAGCATGGCGCCACGAATGCGCTGGCTTGCATAGGTTTCGAACTGTGCACCCTGCCCTTCCTCGAAGCGGGTAATTGCATCCATCAGGCCGATCAGGCCGGCCTGGATCAGATCGTCAATCTGGACCGAGGCAGGCAGCTTGGCGATCAGGTGATGCGCCAACCGGCGCACCAGCGGTATGTACTGGTCGACCTGTTTTGACTTGTCTAGAGTGCCCTGGGCTGTGTACATGGAGTCAGTGCTTCCTGTCTTGTTATTAGGCCAGTGCGTGTTCGTCGCAAGAGCAGATTGCCCTTGCTGCTCGACGACCTGCCGCAATCATCTCCCGGCCGACCTGGTTCAGTGCCCTGCCTGCAGGCAGAGCGGGTAAATGCCCTGCATACTGCAATGGAAACGCCAGAAAACTGGAGGTGCTTTCAAGCAGGTTTGCAAACACATGGTCGGCTTCATCCGTATTCCTCACACCTGCAACAATAACACGATGCCGAATGTTTTCATCTACCCCTTTCATGGAACGGATGGCCTGGAAGGCGCGTGTAACCGAGCTTGCTGTGGGTTGTACAACCCAGCACCAGTCATCATGCGGAGAAAAGGCGTGGGCGAGAGCCACCGCCTCATAAGGCAGGGTGGCGTAGAAGCGATCGCAGCTCACGGGCATTCGGTGCAGCTTGCCCAACAGGGCTTCCGCCTGTGCCGGCTTGCCAGCCAGTGCCTGCAAACCTTGCCTGGCCACCACCAGGTACTGGCCTTTCGCCAGCTCCAGCACCTGGTCCTCCAGGTTCAGCCTGCCATTGAAAAATTCAACCAGGTCCGGCCGACTGTGGCTGGGCAGCAGTTGCGCCAGGCCTGCAAGGGAGCCATCAAACAGCACTGAATGGCGGTCCAGTCTCGCCTGTTGTTCCAGTACCAGCCGCCCCAGAAAGGCAGCATAGTCGCTGGCCATGTCACCCAGGACCGGATGGATGGTGGCGGTTTTTCGACCCAGTAAATTGCGGAGTGTCTTGGCTTGATCCATGAGCATCAGTAAAACATCAAACCTCAAATACCAGTCGCAGAGACTTGGGCCATTTTCCACTTCAATTCTTCACTGGAAGCCTGGAATGCCTGGCTGGGCGAGGCACGCAAGGCACGGTGCACCAGCACGCGGGGATCTGCAGGGAAGAGGTCCTCAGGCACACGCTGGCCGGTTGCAATGTAGTGCAGGGCCAGCTTGTGACGCATCACCACGTCCAGCACGCCGCCGATCTTGATGGCCTCATCCAGCTTGGACAGGATGGCACCATTCAAGCCAGTGCTCTTGTAATGGCGTACCACGTCATCCAGGGTTTCAGGCTGGCTGGTGGCATTCAGCAACAGAACACGCTTCACATGACTGTCTGTCAGGATTTTTGTCTGCTCGGCCACGCGGGAATCACGCTGACCCATGCCCACCGTGTCAATCAATACCAGGCGCTTGCGCTGCATGCTGCTGCGCAGCTGGGCCAGGTCAGCATGGGTTTGTGCAGTGTAAACCTGCACCCCCAGGATTTTTCCGTAGATCCGCAACTGGTCCTGCGCGCCAATCCGGTAGCTGTCGGTGGTGATCAGTCCCAGGGAGTCTGCACCATACTTCACCACGCAACGCGCGGCCAGCTTGGCTGTGGTGGTGGTTTTACCCACTCCGGTGGGACCCACCAGCGCAAAGATGCCGCCGGTTTCAACAATGTCTTTTTCTGCAGGCACCACGTTCAGATTCTTCCTGATCACATTCATGACCCAGTCCTGCATCTGACTGTCAGACAGGTCAGCAGGCAGTTTTTCAACAACAGTGCGGGCAAACAGGGGTGAGAAGCCAGCTTGCGTCAGCTGGTTCCACAGTTCGCCCCGCTTCGGGTTCTTCTCGAGCGTGTCGCGCCAGGTCATCAGGGTCATCTGGTCTTTCAGCAACTGGCGCATCTGCTTGATTTCCTCCAGCACAGCAGTCTGCTCGCTGGCCATGGCTTCACTTGCTGCAATGGACCGGCGCTTGGCGACTTCGGAAATCATGTCATCCGGCATGTTGACCGGTTGTGGCATGGTGACCTGTTCAGGCCTGTTGATCTGTTGGGGCATGGTCACCTGTGGAATCTGGTGAACCACGGTCGGGCGGCTGATCAGTGCATCACGCTGGGCGGCCACCTGCTGAGCAATCTTCTCGGCTGCTGTCGGCCTGTTGTTGACTGCTGCAGTGTGTGTGGCACTGGGGCTCGCCTCAGGGCTGGATACAGACCTGGCTGCAAACTGCGCACGGTCTGCCTTTGTCCATGATGCAGGAGCGGCGGGAGCGGCTGCAGAAGCCCGGGTTGCAGGGCCGGAGTTTTCAGTAACGGCGTCCAGGTCGTGGGATGAAGCTGCCAGCACTTCCGTACCTGCGGCTGTCTGCTTGGTGGACAGGATAATTGCATCCTCACCCAGTTCAGCACGCAGTTTCTGAAGGGCCTCTCTCGTGGT
>DASUDJ010000061.1:0-9797 GCA_036275635.1 Limnobacter sp.
CCCATGATGATCTTGTCCTTGGCTTTCTCGAAGTCGCTCATTTCCACCACGCGGCCATTGCGGCGGGCAGCAAACAGCGCAGCTTCATTCACCAGGTTGGCCAGGTCGGCACCGGAGAAACCCGGGCAGCCACGGGCCAGCACGGATGCATCCACGTCAGGAGACATCGGAATTTTCCGCATGTGCACTTTCAGGATTTGCTCGCGGCCACGGATGTCGGGCAGGCTGACCACCACCTGGCGGTCGAAGCGGCCAGGGCGCAGCAGCGCTGGGTCGAGTACGTCAGGACGGTTGGTGGCAGCAATCACGATGATGCCCTGGTTGGTGTCAAAACCATCCATTTCAACCAGCATCTGGTTCAGGGTCTGTTCGCGCTCATCATTGCCGCCGCCCAGGCCAGCACCACGCTGGCGACCCACTGCATCAATTTCATCAATGAAAATAATGCAAGGGGACTGCTTCTTGGCCTGTTCGAACATGTCGCGCACGCGGGCAGCACCCACGCCAACAAACATTTCCACGAAATCAGAACCGGAGATTGCAAAGAAAGGCACCTTGGCTTCACCCGCAATTGCCTTGGCCAGCAGGGTTTTACCGGTACCGGGTGAGCCCACCATCAGCACACCGCGGGGAATGCGGCCACCCAGCTTCTGGAACTTGGAGGGATCTTTCAGGAATTCAACCAGCTCATGCACGTCTTCCTTGGCTTCATCGCAACCGGCCACATCAGCGAAGGTCACCGGATTGGTGTTTTCATCCAGCAGCTTGGCGCGGCTTTTGCCGAAGCTGAATGCACCACCCTTGCCACCGCCCTGCATCTGGCGCATGAAGAACACCCAGACGCCAATCAGCAGCAGCATGGGGAACCAGCTGACAAACAGGCTCATCAACAGTGAAGGCTCTTCTTCAGGCTTGGCCCGGACCTGCACACCGTATTTCAGCAGGTCACCCACCATCCAGATGTCTCCGGGGGAGTTCACAATGCGCTCGCGGTCATCGGAAGTCAGCGCACGAATGGTGCGGCCTTCCACCACCACGCTCTTGATGCGCCCATTCTGCGCATCCTGCATGAACTCGGAATAGGTCATCTCGTTGGAACGGGTCTGTTGCCCCTCGAACTGCTTGAACACAGTGAAGAGCACCAGGGCGACTACCAGCCAGACTGCTGCTTTGGAAAACGAATTATTCAATGCCACTTCTCCTCGAGGACTCTGCCACCACCCTAGGGAAATGGGGACAGGTTTTCCATTTTAAACCCAAGCGAATGAATTGCGCCATCACACTATTTCATGACGTATATAAACAAACACAATCAGCTGAAGTTACCTTGGGTTGATTACCTACTTCAGACCTTTACAGAGCAAAAAGGTTTCCCTGGAACGGTCACGAGAGGCCTTCGGCTTGCGTGGTGACACACTTTTAAACACTTGTTTCATCTGGTGAACAATGTTGCTGTAGGATGATCCGTGGAATATCTTGACGATCAGCGCCCCATTGGGCTTCAAGTGCTGCACCGCGAATTCAATGGCCAGTTCGCAGACATGTTCAACACGGGCCGCATCCGCCGCGGCCACGCCCGACAGGTTAGGCGCCATGTCGGACACCACCAGGTCGAGCTTCTCGCCGCCCAGGCGCTGGTTCAGGTCTTCCAGCACGGATTCCTCCCGAAAATCCCCCTGGATGAATTCAACACCCGCAATAGGTTCCATTGGAAGCAGATCCAATGCGATAATACGGCCGTTGATGACACCACCAGGGCCGACCATGGCTTCCCGCAGCACCTGCGACCAACTGCCAGGCGCGCTGCCCAGGTCAACCACCTTGATTCCCGGTTTCAACAGCCCTTCCGGTTCAGCAATCTCCTTCAGCTTGAAAGCTGCACGGGCGCGATAACCGGCATTCGTGGCCATTTTCACGTAGGGGTCGTTGATGTGGTCATGCAACCAGTTTTTATTGAGTTTCTTTTTCTTAGCCACTGATTACCCAACCGAGTGAAAAATTAATATGACCGATACCATTGCTGTAAACCTGACCCCAGCAGAAAAAAAGGCCTTGAAAGCCCAGGCCCATGCACTGGATCCGGTGGTGCTGATCGGTGACAAGGGCCTGACTCCGAATGTGGTCAAGGAAATCGACATGAACCTGGCCGCCCACGGGCTGATCAAGGTCCGGGTTGCCGGCGATGACCGTGAGGCCCGTCTTGAATACGCCCAATCCATTTGCGCGGAGACAGGCGCTGCACTGGTTCAGCACATTGGCAAGCTGTTGGTGCTGTTTCGTCCGAAGGCAGGGGAAGCGGACAAGGCCAAGCCAAAAAGCCGCCCAAGGCCAAAGGCGCCCCGCCAGACCAAGCGCCAGTTCAATTCAAAGGACTAAACCGGACCGGGTGCCTGTGCCGGCCTGACACAGAACCGGCCAAGGCCCCACGCCAGCGCACCGATCATTTTCACCGAATAGAGCACACTGGACACGGCATGCAGGTTACCAAACCTGCCTCGCATCGCGGCCAGTTCATCACCTTCAAGGCCTGCCATGGCTGCACGCAGGCTGTCCATGTGCGGTTGAAGCCAGGAAAGTTCGACCAGGCTGACCCCCAGTATTACAAGCAGCAGCATGTTCACCTTCCAGCCCGCCTTCAGCTCACCCGCCAGGTTGGACAGGGCCAGGAGCACCGCACTGGTGATCAGGGAATACAGGGCCAGCATGTAAAAAAGCCGACCGGCGACCAGCCCTGCCTCGGGCCGGGGCAACCACTTGAACAGGCCGGGCGCCACCAGAATGGCCATAAACCACAAGGCCCCGAGCCACACGGCCCAGAAAACCAGTTCCAAACCCCTAAAGCCACGCCAGGTCATCACTGTGGTACTCCCCTGCTCTGCTTGTTCACATGTTTCGCTTAAAGGTACTTCACTTCCAGCACTTCATATTCACGCAGGCCACCCGGTGCCTGCACATGGGCCACATCGCCCTCGTATTTGCCGATCAGGGCGCGTGCAATCGGGCTGGAAATTGAAATCAGGCCAGCCTTGATGTCCGCTTCATCATCACCAACAATCTGGTACTGCA
The DNA here is from genome assembly GCA_036275635.1 of Limnobacter sp. GTDB lineage: Bacteria > Pseudomonadota > Gammaproteobacteria > Burkholderiales > Burkholderiaceae_B > Limnobacter. Next base: position 3,067 of record DASUDJ010000061.1, read on the forward strand.
CGTGGCCGCCGGCCTCCAGGTCTTCCAGCTTCACCGTGGCACCAAACACCACGCGGCCTTCTGCATCAAGGCTGGCGGGGTCAATGATCTGTGCATTGCTCAGCTTGCCCTCGATTTCCTTGATTCGGCCCTCAATGAAACCCTGCTTTTCCTTGGCTGCATCATATTCCGCATTTTCAGACAGGTCACCCTGGGCGCGAGCCTCGGAAATTGCATTGATTACTGCCGGGCGATCCACGGTTTTCAGGCGGTGCAATTCCTGTTTCAGCTTTTCAGCACCCTTCACGGTCAATGGTACGGTGGCCATAAATTTGATTGTTCCTGCAAATGGAAAGCCGCCTGTTAGCAGGATTTGCTAATAGACGGCTTGTAAGGTTCAGACAGACGGTTTAGGCGGAGAGTTCCGCATGCAGGCTTTGAACGCTGTATACGTCCATTGCGCCGAGGTGTTTCATCCCTTCGACCGAAGCCAGTGCACCCGCCATGGTTGTAAAGATCGTAACACGGGAACTCAGGGAGGTGGTTCGAATGTAGCGGCTGTCGTTGATCGCACTGCGGCGCTCTTCGACGGTATTCACCACCAGTTGCACTTCGCCGTTCTTCAACATGTCCACGATGTTCGGACGGCCTTCCAGCACCTTGTTCACCACAGTGCATTCCACGCCACCTGCTGCAATGGCTGCAGCAGTGCCACGTGTGGCGATGATCTTGAAGCCCAGCTCCACCAGGCCCTTGGCCAGTTTCACGGTGTGCTTCTTGTCTTCTGCCTTCACACTGATGAATGCGGTACCGCCTGAAGGCAGTTTCACGGAAGCCGCCAGTTGCGACTTCACGAAGGCTTCACCAAAGGTGCGGCCAACGCCCATCACTTCACCGGTGGACTTCATTTCAGGACCCAGGATGGTGTCAACACCCGGGAACTTCACGAAGGGGAACACGGCTTCCTTCACGGAGAAGTATTCAGGCACCACTTCGCCTTTCACGCCCTGTGAATCAAAGGTTTGGCCTGCCATGCAGCGCGCTGCAATCTTGGCCAACTGAAGGCCAGTGGCCTTGGACACATAGGGCACGGTGCGGGATGCACGTGGGTTCACTTCCAGCACATACACATTGTCGTTCTGGATGGCGAACTGCACGTTCATCAAGCCAACCACGTTCAGGGCCTTGGCCATCACTTCAGACTGGCGCTTCAGCTCATTCACCATGTCGGCGGACAGGCTGTAGGGGGGCAGGCAGCAGGCAGAGTCGCCGCTGTGCACGCCAGCCTGCTCGATGTGTTCCATCACGCCGCCGATCATCACGCGTTCGCCGTCGCACAGCGCATCCACGTCCACTTCAATTGCATCATTCAGGAAGCGGTCCAGCAGCACGGGGCTGTCGTTGCTGACTTTCACCGCTTCGCGCATGTAGCGTTCCAGGTCCTTCTGCTCATGCACGATTTCCATGGCGCGGCCACCCAGCACATAGCTTGGACGCACCACCAATGGATAGCCAATTTCCTGTGCATGGGAAATGGCCTCTGCTTCAGTGCGTGCAGTGCGGTTTGGCGGCTGGCGCAGGTTCAGCTTGGTCAGCAGTTTCTGGAAGCGCTCGCGGTCTTCTGCAATGTCGATGCTCTCAGGGCTGGTGCCGATGATGGGTACGCCATTGGCTTCCAGCGACTTGGCCAGTTTCAGCGGGGTTTGACCGCCGTACTGCACGATGACACCGACCGGCTTTTCGATGGCCACGATTTCCAGCACGTCTTCCAGTGTCAGCGGCTCGAAATACAGGCGGTCAGAGGTGTCGTAGTCGGTTGATACTGTTTCCGGGTTGCAGTTCACCATGATGGTTTCGAAACCGTCTTCACGCAGCGCCATGGCGGCATGCACGCAGCAGTAATCAAACTCGATACCCTGGCCGATGCGGTTCGGGCCACCGCCCAGTACCATGATTTTTTTACGGTCAGTCGGCTGGCTTTCGCATTCCTCTTCGTAGGTGGAATACATGTAGGCCGTGCCGGTCTTGAATTCAGCTGCACAGGTGTCCACGCGCTTGTAGACAGGGCGCACATTGTGCTGGTGGCGCAGCTTGCGGATTTCCGCTTCCGAAGTATCCAACAGGTAAGCCAGGCGGCGATCGGAGAAGCCCTTGCGCTTCAACAGGCGCAGTACCGGCTCTGTAAGGTCAGCCAGGGTTTTTGTTTCCAGTTCCAGTTCAGTGTCGACGATGTCCTGGATCTGGATCAGGAACCAGCGGTCGATCTTGGTCAACTGGTGAACTTCTTCCAGGCTGAAGCCTTGGGCAAACGCATCGCCAACATAGAAAATACGCTCTGGGCCAGGTTCACCCAGTTCACGCTCAATCACTTCGCGGTCGGTTGTTTTCTGGTTCAGGCCGTCCACGCCCACTTCCAAGCCGCGCAGGGCCTTCTGGAAGCTTTCCTGGAAGGTGCGGCCCATGGCCATCACTTCACCCACGGATTTCATCTGGGTGGTGAGGCGGTCATCCGCAGTGGGGAATTTCTCGAATGCGAAACGTGGAATTTTCGTGACCACGTAGTCGATAGAAGGCTCAAAGGATGCGGGGGTCAAGCCACCAGTGATGTCGTTTTTCAACTCGTCCAGGGTGTAACCCACGGACAGCTTGGCCGCCACCTTGGCAATCGGGAAGCCAGTGGCCTTGGAGGCCAGCGCGGAAGAGCGTGACACGCGAGGGTTCATCTCGATCACGATCATGCGGCCATTGGCCGGATTGATCGAGAACTGCACATTGGAACCACCGGTATCAACACCGATTTCACGCAGAATCGCGATGGATGCATTGCGCATCACCTGGTATTCACGGTCGGTCAGGGTTTGGGCTGGGGCCACGGTGATGGAGTCGCCAGTGTGCACGCCCATTGGGTCCAGGTTTTCAATGGAACACACGATGATGCAGTTGTCTGCACTGTCGCGCACCACTTCCATTTCATATTCTTTCCAGCCGATCAGGCTTTCCTCGATCAGCAGTTCACTGGTGGGGGAAGCTTCGAGGCCGCGGCGGCAGATGGTTTCAAACTCTTCCGCATTGTAGGCAATGCCGCCACCGGTGCCACCCAGCGTGAAGCTGGGGCGAATGATGACCGGAAAGCCGTTGCTGCCCACTTCCTTGGCAATTTTCGCCTGCACTTCCAGGGCCTCTTCCATGGAATGGGCCACGCCGCTTTTCGCGGAATCCAGGCCAATCTTGGTCATGGCATTCTTGAACTTCAGTCGGTCTTCCGCCTTTTCAATCGCTTCTTCTTTCGCGCCAATCAGTTCAACATTGTATTTGGCCAGCACGCCATGCTTGGCCAGGTCGAGTGCGCAGTTCAGTGCAGTCTGGCCACCCATGGTAGGCAGCACTGCATCAGGGCGCTCTTTCTCGATGATGCGCTCTACCACCTGCCAGGTGATGGGCTCGATGTAGGTGACATCAGCCATTTCCGGGTCGGTCATGATGGTGGCCGGGTTGCTGTTCACCAGCACCACCTTGTAACCTTCTTCACGAAGCGCCTTGCAGGCCTGGGCACCTGAATAGTCGAATTCGCAGGCCTGGCCGATCACGATTGGGCCGGCACCGATAATCAGGATTGTTTTCAGATCGTTACGCTTTGGCATAACTTCCCTTTAATTTTAAAAATTTCAAGTCGGTTCAAACAGGTGGCGCCTTGGGGCGCCTGGCTTGCTCGGGCTTGGGCGATGCGCTCAAGCCTTGGCTGCCTTGATGTCTGAAATAAAACGGTCGAACAGTTCAGCCAGGTCGTGCGGGCCAGGGCTGGCTTCCGGATGCCCCTGGAAACAGAAGGCTGCACGGTCAGTGCGCTCAAGCCCCTGGATGGAACCATCAAACAGCGACACGTGGGTAATTCGCAGGTTGGAAGGCAGGGACTCTGCATCCACCGCAAAACCATGGTTCTGGCTGGTAATGGCCACGCGCTTTGTTTTCAGATCCTGCACCGGGTGGTTTGCACCATGATGGCCGAACTTCATTTTCAGGGTTTTCGCACCACTGGCCAGTGCCATCAACTGGTGGCCCAGGCAAATACCGAACACGGGCAGCCTGGTGTTGTCCAGGATGTGCCTGATGGCGGAAATCGCATAGTCGCAGGGCTCGGGGTCGCCTGGTCCGTTACTCAGGAACACACCATCCGGGTTCAGGGCCAGCACTTTTTCAACCGGTGTTTGGGCAGGCACCACGGTAACCCGGCAGCCGCGCTGGGCCAGCATGCGCAGAATATTGCGCTTGGCACCGTAGTCAAAGGCCACCACGTGGTAGGGGCGCTCGCCAGTTTGAAAATGAGGTTCCTCGGAAGCCACGCCCAGGGCCCACTCGCCTTCCGTCCATTCATGGGTTTCAGTGCAGGAAACCACCTTGGCCAGGTCCATGCCGGCGAGGCCAGGGAAGCCCTTGGCCAGCTCGACAGCACGCTCTGCGCTGAAGGTTTCGCCGCTGCCTTCAGTCACCAGGCAACCATTCTGTGCACCTTTCTCACGGAGAATTCGTGTCAGCTTGCGGGTGTCGATGCCCGCAATTCCGGGTACACCGTGCTTTTTCAGGTAGTCGGAAAGCGGCAGTGTGGAACGGAAATTGGACACCAGTTCGGGCAGGTCCTTGATGACCAGGCCGGAAAGGTGGACACCAGCGGACTCTTCATCCTGTGGGTTGGTGCCCACATTGCCGATGTGCGGATAGGTGAGGGTAACAATTTGGCGGCAGTAGGAGGGATCGGTTGCGATTTCCTGGTAGCCAGTGAGGGATGTGTTGAACACCACCTCGCCCACCTGTACCGTGGGTGCACCAAAGGAAATACCCTCGAACACTGTGCCGTCTGCGAGCGCGAGCAAGGCGCGCGGGTGGGCGCTTGCGACTAATTTCGACAAGGGAAACTCCAATAGATGTGACAAAACACCCGGGGACAAGGGACACCCGCGCAGGCTTTTTGCCTAAGAATCATTCAGCTAGCCGCGTAGTATACCGGATCCCAAGGCTTCTGACCACCCGGAGAGGGAGAGTTGGCGACTTAGCGACCCTCCTTCACCGCCAGCCTGCGGCCATACCAGCACAGGCCAGCCACCATGGGATACATCATCACGCCATACACCAGGGAAGGCAGGGCGATCTCGGAGCTTTTCAGTATGGAAAGCGCGATGGTTAGCGCCAGGGTTGAGTTCTTGATGCACATGCCTATGGACGCGGTCAGTGTGTCGACAGGCGTGAGGCCCGAGAGACGGCCCAGCAGCATGCCCACTGCTGCAGCCGCAACACCCAACAACAGCGCAGGTATCCAGGCCTGTGCCAGCCAGCCCAGCATTTTGTCCCGCTCGGAAATCGAGATGCCCACGATCACACCGATCAGCACCAGGATTGCCAGCCTGCTGATGATGGGTTCCGCTTTCTGGGCAAATGTGGGGTTTTTGCGGCGAATCAACATACCGATCATCACTGGGATGATCACAATGACCAGCATGGTCAGCAGGGTTTTGCCAAAAGGCAGGCTGAGCGACTCCCCCTTGCCCACGTAAATTTCCAGCGCAATGTCCATGTAGGCGGGAATGGTCAACACGGTCAAGGTGCTGGCCAGCACGGTGAGGGTCAGGGAAAGGGCCAGGTTGCCCTTGGCCATGTAGGTCAGGATGTTGGCCGTGGTGCCACCCGGCATGCAGGCAATCAGCACGATACCGGCACCTGCAACCCCGCCACCCATGAACCAGGCGATTGCAAAGCCCAGCAGCGGAACTGCCAGCAGCTGCAGTGCGGTGCCAACCACAGTCGCCTTGGGGCGCTGGTGGATCTGTTTGAAATCAGCCACCGTGAGGCTCAACCCCATGCCGATCATGATGATGAACAAGGCGATTGGCAAACCCTGGGTGATCAAGACATTCCCTGTCATGTTGTCTCCTGCTTTTTTGTTGTACTGACAATGTAGCTGATGACTTGCGGCATTGTTGTCGCAGCGGCGACATTCAGGGCTGGTTTCTGAACTCGTGTTTCACGATCTGCTCCAGGAAATCAGCCACTGCGCGGGTTTTCAGAGACAGCTGCCCACTGTTACCGGGCGGAAAAACAAGGAACATGGGTAGGCCACCCTGCTGCGGATTGTCGCACAGCCAGTCCGGAAGGATTTCCACAAGCTCCTGGCGGGCCAGTATGTCACCGAGCATCCATTCAGCGCTGCGACCGACCCCAAGGCCGGCACGAATTGCATTGACCACCATGAGGGGACTGGAGCAGGTCAGCCAGGTATTCAGGCGATGCTTTTGACTGGTTTGCCTGCCCGCTTTAGGCCAGAATTCCCATTCCCTGACTTCGCCCTTCTGGGAAAACGCAATGCAGCGATGGTTGGCAAGCTCTGCCGGTGTTGCCGGGGTACCGTATCGATCCAGGTAAGCTGGAGAAGCATACAGCTTTCTCCAGATGGTACTGATTTTCCGGGCGCGCAGGGAGGAATCCTGCAAGGGGCCAACCCGCACGGCAATGTCGAAACCCTCCTCCACGATTTGCGCATTCCGGTTGGACAAGTCCACCTGCAACTGCACTTCCGGATACTTTTCATGAAATTCCGCAAGTCGCGGACCCAGGATTTTTTCACCGACGATGACGGGCATGCTGACCCGCACCAGGCCCTGGGGCCTGCCAATCTGCAATTGGGTAATTGCATCCCGCGCAGCCTGCCTGCTGTCCAGCATTTGCTGGGCATGCAGCCTGTAGATTTCGCCTGCCTCAGTGAT
>DASUDJ010000062.1:0-2974 GCA_036275635.1 Limnobacter sp.
TGCCAAGTCGATCGAGGTGGAAGGCTCGGCATCGGAAACCAATCCAGGAGCGGGCGGCAAGGCCGCGCAGGCCTGATGAGTGAAGGCAGGGAAATCATGAAGTCCAATAATGCTCTGGCCGAGGTCGGCAAGAACGATCTGAAGCCCTATGAAGTACCCGCGCTGTACAAGCCAAATGGCGGTGGATTTGACACGAAAAGCCGCGTTGCACTCGGGCTGATAGCGCTCTCGCTGTTTGCATCCCTTTTCATCCGGGTGGACCAGGTGGTGACTGCGCCGGGCAAGGTCATTCCTTCCAGTCGGGTAAAAAGCATCCAGCACCTTGAAGGCGGTATTGTGCAGGAGCTGGCAGTCAAGGAAGGTGATGTTGTTAAAGAGGGCGCAGTGCTCGTCCAGTTGAACCTGGCGACGTCAGGCATCAACATCGAGGAACTGAAGAGCCGCAGGGCAGCACTGGAAATGAGCCGTGCACGCCTGCTGGGCGAGGCTTCCGGCAACCCGCCAAAATACCCTGCCGAACTTGTGGCCAGCTATCCTGATCTGCACCGAACCGAGCAATCCACCTATGTGGCCCGTGTGACGGAACTGAATGGAATTTTGGGTGTAAACGACAGCCAGATGCTGGGCAACCAGGGCAAGGTGGGCGAATTGCAGGCCAAGCTGGAGGGGCTTGAAAATCGTGCGGCCACTTCATTGCGGGAACTCGAAATCACCAGGGAGCTGGTGCGTGAGCGCCTTGTTTCGCAGCTTGAGTACCTGACCAAGAAGCGTGATTACGACACCCTGACAGCAGAAATCTCCTCCATGCGGCAGACGATCGCCTCCGCCCAGGCCTCTGTGGGGCAAAGCAAGGCACGCAGGCTGGAAGAGGAAGGCAAGTTCAGGCGGCGTGCGGCTGATGAGCTGACTACCCTGGAGCGCCAGCTGGCCAGTTTGAAAGACGAGATCAACCGTGCAAGCGACCAGCGTGACCGTGCCATCATTCGGTCACCGATTGATGGCGTGGTGAAAAACCTGAAACTGCAAGCGGTAGGTAACGTGGTGCGCCAGGGAGAGCCAATCATGGAAGTGGTGCCCGTGGACGAGGTGCTGGTGATTGAAACCCGCCTGTCGCCGGCAGATCGAGGTTACGTGACCATGGATCAGCAGTCCGAGGTGAAGGTGTCCGCCTATGACTTCCTGCGCTACGGCACCCTGACCGGGAAAGTAACCCAGATTGCCGCAGACACGGATCCAGGCACAGAAGAAACCGGTCCGTATTACCGCCTGATCGTCAGCACGGAAAAAGCATTTTTTGGAACTGCCGAGGCGCCTCTCCGGATTTCTCCGGGCATGACTGCCGAGGTGGATATTAACGTGGGTTCTCAACCCTTTATCTATTATTTGCTTAAACCTGTATTGAAACTGAAGCAGGAAGCGTTCAGAGAGCCTTGATTCGACATGAAACAATTGAAGAATTCCCCGCAACGGGGCCTGCTGGCGCGCAAGCTGTTGTGCGTCCTGGTAGCAGGCCTTGTTGCCTTGCCGGCTTCTGCCCAGAAACCTGATGCTGAGAAGGCTGGCAAACAGGCGGTGAGTGACAGCATCGGTTCGGGTGCGCGTCGCATAGTGCCAGCCAATACAGGCGACACGTCAATTGACGAGCAGGCAAAAAGCCGTTTCCTGAACATGTTGCGAACCAACCCGGAAATCGTGACATCCCGCATTAATGTGAACGCATCCCAGTTCATCAAGGATGGCGCAAGGGCAGCCTATTTCCCCAAGGTTTCGGTGGGAGCAAACGCAAGTTCCAGCTCAACAGTCACCAACCGGCAATCCACCGATATCACGGTGACACAGCCCATTTACACCGCGGGGCGAATTACAGCCAGGGTGAATGCAGCGGAAACCGACGGAACAATTGCGGATGGCCAGTTTGTGCAGACCATCCAGGATGTGGTCCTTGAAAGCTTCCTGGCCAGCAGCACCCTGTCCCGCAACGCCTTGCTGGTTGAGGCTTCCCGAGCTGCGGAAGAGGCCGTATCACAACTGCTTGCGCTCGAGGAGCGACGGGTGGAACTGGGTGGCAGTGGCATTACCGATGCCCAGTTTGCCAAGGCCCGCCTTGCGGTGACCCGTGACAGGCTGGTGAATTTCGAAGGGCAGTTTGAAGAAGCCCGTGCCACCTATTTCCGCTATTTTGGCGCTTATCCGGAAGGTTACAACGTACCTGAGCTTGAAATACAGCGATCCATGGTGCCGCAATTCGTGGATGATGCAGTGAACAAGGCCCTGTTTTCCAATCCGGAAATCCGCGTGGCGGAAAGCCAGATCGTGAAGGCGAGGCACAACTTCACTGCAGAAGATGCCAGCCTTTATCCCTCGCTGAACCTGGTCGGTATCCAGCAGTTTTTCGGTGAGCCCGATCCCTTCACTGGCGACCGCACTGACAGTTCAGTGAACCTGCGACTGCAATACAGCGCATTTTCCGGCGGTGAACAGGTGGCCCGTGTGAACCAGGCTGCTGCCACCATAGAAACCCGCCGGGCCCAGCTGGCTGCAGCCCGTCTTCGGGTGGAGGAAAGTGTGCGGTTCCAGTGGGGCAAATGGTCTGCCGGGCAGTCCCGTGCCCAGACCCTGCGCGCAGCCTATGCAGATTCCCTTCAGGTGTTCAAGAACCGCAAGCGCCTGCGAGACTTCGGTCGTGAAACAGTCATCGTGATGCTGGATGCACAGGTTGAATATTTCAATGTGCTGATTGCCTACATCAATGCAGTATTTGATGCGCGGGACGCCAGCTTCCGGCTGATGCATGCAATGGGTTTGATGATGCCGACACCGGGTGCTGAGGCAGACTGGTTTGCCATGTTTTTTTCGCAGACACCCGAGCGGGAAAGGCTTGAACGCAGCCTGAAAGAAACAGCTGACATAGCCAGCAGCCCATCCGACCAGAAAATTGCAGAAAAGCTGGGCCTGACCGTGACAGCTGGTGAAG
>DASUDJ010000063.1:0-2431 GCA_036275635.1 Limnobacter sp.
CCGGGGCGACAGGCTGCCCTTCAATCAGGCCGAGGTGAACCAGTGTGTATTCAATGGCTGTGTAAGCCACTGCTGGCCCGTTAGGGTCCTCATGCTGACCACACTCCAGGGTAACAGCGTAGCCACCGCTTGAGCGCATGCATTCCGTGGTGCCCATGCCATAGCGAGGGTCGGTGTTCAGCCCTTCTCCGCTTTGTCCGGTGGCTTTCAGATAAGCCACCCGGTTGGCGACACCTTTTGCGTAGGTGTCCAGCCAGCCATCCACAAAACGGTTTACTCCCAGCCTCAGGGCAAGGCCACGCTCTGCGTCTTCATGTTTGAAGGATTCCAGCGCACCGCCATTGTTCTTCGGACCGAACAGGGCAAAAGGTACATCGCCTTTCTGGAAACTGTGAATGTCCAGCAGCACATCATGCGCTGCAAGCAAGGGGCACAGCCAGTTGGCCACATGGTCTTCAAAATCCACTGGGTGGTCGGTAGGCGTCAGGTTGCGGTTCAGATTCCTGTCGCCATTGCGCTGCCTGCGGTTGTATGCCAGCGGATTTGTCACAGGCACGAACGTCACCTGCCCCTGCTGCAACAAACGCTCTCCAGCCTCAAACTCCGCGATCATTTTCAATATGGCCTTGGTGCCCGAGACCTCATTGCCATGCACGGCACCCAGCACTATCAACTTTGGCCCCTGCGTCAAGGCAGTAAAAGTGACGGACTTGAACTGAAGGGGATGAGGGATGGCAGGAAGTTCGGGAAACTGCATGGCCTTGGGTTGTGGATGGTTTTGATGCCAGCAGATTACCACAAACCTCCGGGTGCAAATCCGGGCGCAAAAAAAGGGCGACCGAAGTCGCCCTTGAGTGCTTGTACTGCAGCTGATTTCAGGCCGGCATTTCCACAGAACTGCCAAACCGCTTCTTCACTGCACCAAAAGCCAGTACGCGCACCAGCGCCGGAATCAGGATGACCGCACCCACCATGTTCCAAAGGAACATGAAGGCAAGCAACAGGCCCATGTCCGCCTGAAACTTGATGGCTGAGAAGGCCCAGGTAAACACACCCAATGCCAGCGTTACCGCGGTCAACGCCACTGCCACACCAGTGGACCGCAGGGTCTCAAAGTAGGCATCCTTGAAGTTCAGGCCCTTGGCCAGGAAACTTTCAAGCCTGTTGTAAATGTAAATCCCATAGTCCACTCCAATACCCACGCCCAGCGCAATCACTGGCAGGGTGGCCACCTTGATACCCAGGTTCAACTGCACCATGATCACCCGGCAAAGCACTTCCGTGATGAACAGGGGAATCATGATGGCCAGCATCACGCGGAAGCTCTTGAACTCCCACCACACCAGGGCACCGATGATGCTGTACACCAGCAGCAGCATGGTTTTCTGGGCCTGCTCAACCACGATGTTGGTTGCAGCTTCAATACCACTGTTGCCTGCGGCCAGGATGAACTTCGCATCTGCGGAATCATTTTCAGCTGCGAACGCCTGCACCTTGGCCACCACGCGCTCCAGGGTTTCCGCCTTGTGGTCAGACAGGAACAGGATGACTGGTGTCATGGAGCATTCCGAGTTGTACAGGGTGGTCGGGATATTCTTGTGGGCACCATTGGAAATAAAGCGGTCGCGGGAAATGGCCAGCCACTTGGGGTTACCGCCGTTGAAACCGGCAATGATGTTTTTCATGATGGTGAACAGCGAGACCGTGCCTTCAACACCTTCCACGTTTTCCATTTCCCACTGGAAACGGTCCACCACAGAGGCAACCGGGTAGGCGCCGCATTCACCCACGGGTGTTTCAACCATCACCACGAACACATCCGAACTGGTGGAGTAGTTTTCCACCAGGAACTTCACATCCTGGTTATACCGGGAGTTCGGGCGCAGCTCGGGCGCACCTGGATCCAGGTCACCAATTTTCAAACCGGCTGATGCAAACAGTCCGATCACCAGTATGACACCGGCCACGGCTGTAACCCCGTAAGCCACTTTCTTCTCGGTCAGGCGGGACAACAGATGCGACACAGTGTGCTTGCCCGCCTCCTGCTTGGCGACCTGCCGCAAGCCGCTCTCAGTCACATCCGTGTAACTCATCAGCACTGGCAACAGGAACATCTTGGTGAAAATGATCACAGCCACGCCCACTGAGGCGCTGATGGCCAGTTCACGGATTACGCCAATCTCAATCACCAACAGAGTGGAGAAACCCACTGCATCGGCCAGCAGCGCCACAGAACCAGGAATGAACAGCAGATTGAAGGTGGCCTTGGAAGCCTGGATCTTGTCCGCGCCATGGAAGCGCTCAGCAGCCATGGTGCGCACGTTCTGGATTGCATGGCTCACGCCAATTGCAAAGGTCAGGAAAGGCACGAGGATCGAATACGGATCAAGCCCGAAGCCCATCAGGCTGACTGCACCAAGATGCCAGATCA
>DASUDJ010000064.1:0-14676 GCA_036275635.1 Limnobacter sp.
CCTGGGTCGGTGCGGTCGACCAGACGGCAAGCCACCAGGTCGTTCAGTATTCGGTGTGCGGTGGACGGGTGCAGTTTGGTGTCCCTTGCCAAATCCTTTAGTGCAACCGGGTCTTGGTGTTCGGCCAATGCATCCAGCAACTGCATCATTCTTTCGATGACCTGGATACTTGTGCGACCGATTGACTCTTCACTCATACAGATGCCCTGTTCTTTTCATCAAGTGGAAAGTTTAAACCATATTGTGAAACACTTCACTGCTTATGGTTATTACTACTGGCTGGAAAGCCGCATGATCCTTACACTTTGACAAGGTGTTTAATGTTCGGGGAAATATTGTGCGTGTTGGATTGTTTGTGACCTGCCTGGTCGATTCCATGCGGCCCTCAATTGGTTTTTCGGCACTGGAACTGCTGGAATCTGCCGGATGTGAAGTGATGGTGCCCCAGGCCCAGACCTGCTGTGGTCAGCCAGCATGGAATTCCGGTGATCTCGACAGCACGCGAAAACTGGCGGAGAAGTGGTTGGCGGAATTCGAGCAGTTTGATTACGTGGTCGCTCCCTCCGGTTCATGCGCTGGAATGGTGAAGGTCCATTACACCGAAGTGTTCAGGAATGACCCTGATCTGAAGCTGCGCGCTGTGAAACTGGCCAGCCGCACCTACGAACTGACTGATTTCCTGGTGAATGTAACCGGGCTGAACAGGCTGAAGCTGGGCATCAGTGAGTTCAGCCAGGTGACCTACCATGATTCCTGCAGCGGACTGCGTGAACTGGGTGTTCAGCAGCAGCCGCGTGAATTGATCCGGCGGCTGGGAAATGTTGAAATCGTGGAAATGAAAGACAGCAGGCAGTGCTGCGGATTTGGCGGCACTTTTGCATTGAAATATGGCGAGGTGTCTGCAGCCATCTGCACTGACAAATGCGAACAGATCCAGGCCACAGGCGCACCCGCCGTGGTGCTTGGCGACCTGGGCTGCATGCTGAATATTGAAGGTCGCCTGCGCCGCATGGGCGACAGCACAGAAGTGCTGCATGTTGCGGAATTGTTGACGGGCCGCAAACCTGGCCAAGTAGAAGTGGGGCAGTAACACCATGCAAGTTCAAAGCATGTTTTTCGAGCGCAAGGCCAGTGAAAAGCTGCGCGATCCGCGTTTGCAGGAAAATCTGAAACGCCTTTCAAGCAAGTTTGTGAATGCACGCGCCAACAGCATTCTGGAACTGGAGGATTTTGAAGGCACCCGTTCAGCTGCAGTGGACATTCGTAACCGAAACCTGAAGAGCCTTGATGTATGGCTGGAACTGTTCGAGCAGAAAGCCACCGAGACCGGTGCACGCGTGCTGTTTGCCCGAACGCCACAGGAAGCGGCCGCACTGGTTGTGAAAATTGCAAAGAAGCATTCAGTGAAATCGGTCATCAAGTCCAAGTCCATGGTGACCGAGGAAATGGCCCTGAACAAGGCGCTGGAAGCAGCCGATGTGAAGGTGCGTGAAACTGACCTGGGTGAATATATCCTGCAGATCAATGACAATGAGCGGCCCAGCCACATCATTGCGCCGGTGGTGCACAAGGACAAGGAACAGGTGGCAGACCTGTTCGAGAGGCATCACCAGCTGCCCAGAAAAACCGACATTGCTGAAATGACCCGCGAGGCCCGTGAAATTCTGCGCCCCCAGTTTCTGGCCGCTGACATGGGCGTGACAGGCGGCAACTTCCTGATTGCTGAAACAGGCTCTGTTGCACTGGTCACGAATGAGGGCAATGAAGGCATGTGCACCATCAATCCGCGTGTGCATGTTGCAATAACCGGCATTGAGAAGGTGGTACCCACGCTTGAGGATTTCGCAACCCTGATACGCCTGCTGCCGCGCTCAGCGACAGGCCAGAGCATCTCGAATTATGTGTCCCTTCTGACCGGCCCAAAACGTGAAGGTGAGCTGGATGGTCCGGAACACATGTACTTCGTGATTCTCGACGGCGGGCGCAGCGGCCTGCTGGGTGGGGAGTTCGAAGAAATGCTTCGCTGCATCAAGTGCGGTGCCTGCATGAACCACTGCCCGGTTTACCAGAAAATAGGCGGACATGCCTATGGCTGGGTGTATCCAGGGCCCATGGGTTCCGTTTTGACTCCCAGTTACACCGGCATTGAAAAGGCGCTGGACCTTCCCCAGGCGGCCACCCTGTGCGGCGAATGCCACGTGGTGTGCCCGGTGAAAATTCCATTGCCTGACTTGTTGCGGAAACTGCGGGAACAGCAGTTTTCAAGGGGCCTGCGGCCCTGGCGGGAAAAGCTGGCTTTCAGGGCCTGGGCCTTTGTGGCGCAACGGCCTGCGCTTTATCGCCTTATGTCACGGATGGGTATCAAGGCCATGGCTTGGTGGGGAAAGCGCAAGGGCGGCATTCGCAGCCTGCCCCTGGCCAGTGGGTGGACTGACCATCGTGATTTTCCGGTGCCCACTGGCGAGACTTTTTCAAGCCTGTACCAGCAAAGGCGAAAAAAATAGCTCAGGCTGCCTGGCCTTCCTTTTTCCGCATGGAGGGCTTGCAGTTCACGCGGATGGTGGCTGCGCATTCAGTCACCAGTTCCGGCCCCTGGTAAATCAAGCCGGTGTAAATCTGCACAAGCTTTGCTCCGGCACGGATTTTCTCCACAGCATGTTCACCGCTTGAAATGCCACCTACGCCGATGATCGGAATGTCATCACCCAGCAGGCTGTACAGCCGCTTGATGACATGGGTTGATTTTTCCCGCACCGGTGCGCCGCTCAGGCCGCCCTGTTCATCGCAGTGCGGCAGGCCTGCCACACTGGCTTTGTCAATGGTGGTGTTGGTGGCAATCACGCCGTCAAACCCGAAATGGATCAGCCGCTGCGCAATTGCATCAATCTGCTCATCATCCAGGTCCGGTGCAATCTTCAGGGCCATTGGCTTGTAAAGGCCATGCTCGTCAGCCAGTGCCTTCTGCCGCTCTTTCAGTGAGCCCAGCAGGAAATCCAGGCTGTCACCACCCTGCAGGTCGCGCAGGTTCTTGGTGTTGGGTGAGGAAATATTCACGGTAATGTAACTGGCATATGGATATACGGCTTCAAGGGCCAGCAGGTAATCATCTGCAGCCTTCTCTACCGGAGTTACCGCATTCTTCCCAATGTTGATGCCCAGCACCCCGGAGTAATTGCTGGCCTTTACATTTTTTATCAGGTTGTCCACACCGTGGTTGTTGAAACCCATGCGGTTGATCAGCGCCTCCGCCTTCGGTAGCCGGAACAGGCGCGGCTGAGGGTTCCCTGGCTGGGGCCTGGGTGTTACCGTGCCCACCTCAAGAAAGCCAAAACCCATCATGCCCAATTCGCTGATGTAGGCAGCGTCCTTGTCCAGGCCCGCAGCCAGGCCCACCCTGTTCGGAAACTCAATGCCCATCACCTTCACTGGGTCAGACACCGCAGCAGGTGCCATCATCTTCAGCAGGCCCATCTTGCGCAGCATCTGAAGGTTGCTGAATGTGACGTGGTGAGCCTGTTCAGGATTCAGTGCAAACAGGGCGGGTCGAATGAGGGAATAAGGCAGCAGCATGGTGGAACCGGGCCGGATGGTTGAAAGACAAGCCCGCATTGTAACGGCAAAGTGGGCGATCGCTTACCCGACTTCATCCGACGGGAGGTCTTGCCACTGGTTTTCAGCCAGTACCTCTGCGGCAGAAAATCGCGCCTTGTAAGCCATTTTGCCGCTTTCCTTGATCCAGTAGCCCAGGTAGAGATAGGGAAGCTCAAGGTCGCGGCACTGCTCTACCTGCCACAGCACGCCATACACCCCCAGGCCGCTGCGGGCTTCAGGGTCAAAGAATGTGTAAACCGAGGAAAGGCCATCGGTCAAAATATCGATGATTGACACCATCATCAGTTGGCCTTCAGGACTGCGGAACTCCACAAGCCTTGAATTCACCCTGGATTGAAGCAGAAATTGGGAGTATTGCTCCCTGCTGTCTTCATCCATCCCCCCACCATGATGTCGAGCTGACTGGTATTTCAGGTACAGCGCATAATGTTCAGAGTTGAAATGAAGCCGTTGAACGCTCGGCTTCAGGTCAGCGAACGCTTTCATGGTGCGCCGCTGGCTACGGTTCTTCTGGAAACCGCTAACCTTCAGGCGCAGGGGCTTGCAGGAGTTGCACCCATCACACTGTGGCTTGTAGGTGAACAGGCCGCTTCTTCGGAAACCCATGCGCACCAATTCGCTGTACACATCCGCATTGATCAAGTGGCTGGGTGTCGCCACTTGCGACCTGGCCAGGCGGTTGTCCAGGTAACTGCAGGGGTAGGGTGCAGTTGAATAAAACTGCAGGGTGGAAAACGGCAGCTCTTTAGGTCTCGTCATACGTCCATTCAAGTTCGCGGGATTCCCAACTCAAGGCAGGCTTTGAAATTGATTCCGCAATTTCGGCCTCGAACACCTGTCTGCTCACTGTTCGGGCCCCCATCGACATCAGGTGCCGGGTTGCTTGCTGACAATCAATTATGTGCACATTACTCGCTTTTAGCCAATACACAAAACTTGCAAATGCAATTTTTGAGGCATCGGTCTGCCTCGAGAACATGCTTTCACCATAAATCATTTTCCCGATCGCTACGCAATACAAGCCGCCTATCAGTTGCTTGCCCTGCCAGTGTTCGACTGAGTGGGCGAAACCGCGCCTGTGCAGCTCAAGGTAGGCCTGGATGATTTCCTCGGTGATCCATGTGCCGTCCTGCCCCGGGCGGGGTTCTGCACAGGCCCTCATGACCTGCTCGAATGCCGTGTCCAGACGTATTGCATGGTCTCCGGTTTCCCTTACCCTCCGTATCGCCTTCGCCAACGACCTGTGCAGCTTGAATTCATGGGTGTAAAGCACAGCACGGGGTGAGGTACTCCACCAGAGAACGGGCTCCCCGGGTGAGTACCAGGGAAAAATACCCTTCGGGTAACTGGCCATCAACCAGTCTGCGGTAATTTCCCCGCTGGCGGCCAGCAGGCCGCTGGGGTAATCCAGCGCCTGGGTGGTTTCAGGAAAATCAGTGGGAGATTCCAGCCATGGCAGGGTTTTTCTTCCCATGATGGTGTTCAGACCTTGAATGCGGAGTCGGGCCAGTCCGTGTGGTCGTAAATGTCACCTGTGTGCAAGGTAAATCGACCTGTTTGCCGGTCAGAAAAAAACAGGCTCAATGTCTTGGATACAGTCTTGAATGCCAATTCATCCCAGGGAATTTCATGCTCTGCAAACAGCCTGACATCCAGGCTTTCCTCACCAGCAGAAAACTCTGCGGCTGGCATGTCTGCCCTGAAAAAAATATGCACCTGTTCAGCCCGAATGACATCAAACATGGAGAAAAGGGGCCCCAGTCTGATTTTCGCGCCTGCCTCTTCCCAGGTCTCCCGTTCTGCGCCCTGGTGGGTGGTTTCATTCAACTCCATGAAGCCAGCGGGCAGGGTCCAGAATCCATATCTGGGTTCGATGGCCCGCTTGCAAAGCAACACTTTCCCTTCAAATACAGGGATGGTACCCACCACGATTTTCGGATTCACATAATGGATTGCACCGCAGCCTGGGCAACAGCTGCGGGGGCGGTTGTCCCCCTGGGGAATTCGGGTTTCTAGAGAGGTACCGCAGTTGCTACAGAATTTCATGTGTTGTTTGCATTTATTTGTAAAAAACCACTTGCAGTGTACCCGACAAATATGTGTATAATTCGGGCTGCTCAAATTGCTGTGGCAATGCAGGCAGAAGAACCAAAGTCAGATGTTAGAAATAAAAAAACATTTCGAAACTGTTGACAGATTAAACGAAATAGTTAATAATCTCGGTCTTCGCTTAGGGGGTATAGCTCAGCTGGGAGAGCGCTTGCATGGCATGCAAGAGGTCAGCGGTTCGATCCCGCTTACCTCCACCAAAGCAAAAAGGTTTTAGGTCCCCATCGTCTAGAGGCCTAGGACACCGCCCTTTCACGGCGGTAACAGGGGTTCGAATCCCCTTGGGGATGCCAGTTAAGGCATAAAACGCCTCACACCATCAGGGTGTGGGGCGTTTTCATTTATGCTTCGTCAACACATCCACAATTCCGAACATGGCCAACTTCAACCGCAAAGCAGTTTATCTTTTGATGCTGACCCTGCCTTTCACTGTCTTGCAGGGCTGTGCAGTTGTCAGTGCAACTGCGGGCGCAGCCATATCTGTCACCGGTGCTGTGGTCTCCACTGGTATACGGGTTACGGGCGCAGTGGTGGAAGCGGGAATAGATGCGGTCAGTGATGAAGACGAGCCTGCGCAGTAATCAGGCGAGGTTGCCTTTGCTGCGCAGGATGTAACCCGCAGGTTGCGGGGTCGTGGAGTGGTGAAGGGGGCAGCTTAAAAGCGCTCTGTGATGCCTATGCCGAAGAAGTGGGTATCCAGCTGCACATTGCCCTTGAAATCGCCACCGCGTACTTCTGGCGGGCTGATTCCGGTGTTGTTGCCAACCGGTGCGGGGTCTGTATCCAGTTTCTGATAGGCGAAATGGATGCTTGTATCCCTGCTCAGGTCAAACTGACCACCAAATGCGAAATATTGCCGGTCGCTGTCAGGCAAAATGGTGATTCGGGTTGCATCATCTATCACGCTGTTCTCGATTGCATAACCCGCCCGAAGCGTGAGGCGCTTGTAAAGCTTGTAGTTCAGGCCCACTCTATAAGACTCGGCGGCCTTGAAGTTCTGGGGAATGTTCTCAAGCGTCCTTCCGTTGCTTTCCCTTTGAAAATTCAGCTTGGTCACTGAGAAATCCTGGCGGGTGTAAGTGGCCATCAAGTCAAGCTTTGGAGTGGCGTGGTGGAATGCTGTGAGCCGCAGTTCATCAGGCAGGGTAATTTCCTGCTTGATCCGCTGGTCGGGTTCAAGGTCTGCAGCTGCCTGTCGTGCGTTCACACCCAGGGCGCCAAAAGCCAGGTTGGTCACCAGGCCATCACTGTTCAGGAAATTGCGGAAGGCCGCCTGCTCCGGCGAGTCATCCAGCTTGAAGCGGCCTCGGTTGCCACTGAAGTCCGTCTTGGGTCGGTAGGAAATTCCAACCCGCGTTTTTTCGGTGGGTTCCCACAGCACGCCCACCTGGGTATTCAAAGCCCATCCAAACATTCGCAGACCAGCATTGCTTTCGCCTGGAATGGGGGGAGCACCGATCAACTGACCAGGAAGCCCCTCGATCAGGGCTGCAGACCCAGGTGCAAGCGCTTCAACTGCTTCACGGTAATTCAGTTTCAGCTTGATTGACTGAAAATACCGTTCATAAGAACCGTTCATTCCCCATGACAGGGTGGGGCTCAGCTTGTATCCAAAACCGAGGTTCAGGCGTGTTACCTTGAAATCAATATCTCGGCCCTGGTTGCGTCCCGGAAAGTTCTCGTCATAGTGGATCACCAAGCCGTGCGACGCCGACGCACCAAAACCCACCACCAGTTTTTCATTCACCGGCACTGCAATGAACAGGTTGGGCGCCAATGCGCCTGCATCATAGCCATCCTTGCGGCTGAACACCTGGCCATTCTGGCCCTGGGGTGCTCCGGACGACGCGCCGTCATTGTTCTGGGTCGAAGTGTAATCTGTACCAATCGTGATGATTGCAGCACCCTGAGTAAGTTCAGCCCTCTTGAAGCGAGTCAAGGCCGCTGGATTGGCAAACAGCACTGATGCATCCCCAGCCTCTGCCGCCTGGCCCGCCGACGCATTGCCCATGGCGCTGATGCTTGTGGCGTCGAATGCTGTACCACCGGCAAATGCAAACGGGCTGTAAAAGCAGAGGGAAACTGCACCTGCAAGGCTTTTCAGTGCAAAAGAGGTGTTGCTTCTTCCGGTCGAAGAAAGGGGCATGGGGCTGTGTCTCCGATATTGTTTTAATCCGGATGGCGTTCACCCGAATTAGTTAATTTTCTGTAGTCACCCGAGTGTAACATTAAAGAAGTTTTATGTTACTTGTGGGTATCGGAATAGGGGGTAGACTCTAACGGAACGGCCCGTGATGGGGCTCCAGTCAGATGCTGCAAGGCAGCATGAGAACAGCTGGGGTAGTCATTGTTCTGTCAGTACAGGACGACTCCTTTACCGCATGTACCAGTTAAGGAGTCGCTTTCAGAATTTCAAATGAAATCAGGAAGATTGAACCGTTTGGCCGTGTCGGCCCACACCGTCAGCAAAGGCAGTTGCACCTTCCACGGTTTCACCCGAGCCAAGAGTGTTCAAGCCAAATTCAAACTCTTCCTGCAAGGCCGTTTGTTCCCCATAGCCCCACTGGGTCAGTACGCTTTGTCGGTCATTGCGCATGCAGGTTTGAGGGTGTTTGCACAGCAGGGCAGCCAGTTCGATTGCGCCCTCCAGCGCGCTGCGATGGACCTCAAGACGGTTGGCCAGTCCCCACGAGTGCGCTTCCTGAGCATCCACCGGTCTGCCAGTCAATATCATGTCCATGGCCCGGCTCTGGCCGATCAGTCTTGGAAGCCGCACTGTACCGCCATCAATCAGGGGTACACCGAAACGGCGGCAGAATACACCAAAAACCGCGGTTTCATCCGCAACACGAAGGTCGCACCATGCAGCCAGTTCCAGCCCTCCAGCCACACAATAGCCTGACACTGCTGCAATCACCGGCTTGGTGAGTTCCATGCGGCTGATGCCCATCGGGCCTGCGCCATGTCGCTCCAAACGGTTCACCCGGCTTGCGTCACCTGAGGCAACCGCTTTTAAATCTGCGCCTGCACAGAAATTACCTCCTTCACCTGTCAGAATGGCAATCTTGGCAGAGGGATCCATGTCAAATGCTGAAAAATGTTTTTCCAGCAGGTTGGCCGTGTAGCGGTCTACACAGTTGCGCGCCTCCGGTCGATCAATTGAAATTTTCCAGATTTCCCCCTGTTGTAATATTTCAAGCCTGACGGGTTCTTTTTCCTGTTTTTCCATCTATGCGCCCTTTGTTGGAATTTGAAGTGAACACGGCCATCAGCATACCTCGACTTCCATCACTCAAATTGCCTTCGCGCTTGGTGAGTACTCAATCAGGACTCTATTTCGAATGGGGCATGAAAGCGCGGGTAAAGCTTGCTGAGTCAAGTCCGGTTTTGCTGACTGACCAGGCAGCCTGGCAGTTGAAGTCAGACCTGATGCGTTCAATCTGGCGAGCGCCGCCCAGTATCCGAATACCCCAGGACCTGGCGGATTGCATGCTGGATTTTCCACTTGAGGCAAGCAGCCTGCGGGATATTCAACGGGCCTGGACTGCGGCCGTCAGGCGACGATACGGCAGGCAGGTTTACTCACTTGGTCTTAAAATTGCCCCCAGGAATGCAAACCTGTTGCATATGAGCCAGGTGAAAGCATTCAGGGCTGTGCTTGAAGCCCGCCTGGCTGAAAACCAGGCATTGGCACCCTTGCTGGCACAAGACCGCGGTATGTGGAGCAATCTGCCCAACTGGCGGGTGGTAAAAAACCGGATGATGGCTCAGGGCCTCTGCCAGCAGACCTGGCGGTGGTTGACCCGCCAGAAGCCAGCCTATGTCGCCAGAATAGACTGGGGACAGCTGGGGCAATTGAGCTGGGTGAATTTTCATGCTGCACTGGCTCGGCCACTTCCAATTTCCTGGGTAGACAGGCAAACCGCTGCCTTACTGGGTTTCGGAGGGTTGACCACCTGGCTCAGGCGCAATCATGAACAGCTATCAAGTGGCCCGGCATTGAATATTCTGCGTGGTGTAAGGCTTGCACTTGAGCGAAGGGAAAATGCAGAAACCCTTGAAAACCGCGCTGAGCTGGCTCGGGAGGAATTTCCGCTGATTACAGACTGGCTGCTTGGAAGTGCCACCAGCACGGTGAAGCGCCCAGTCATGATTTCACGGCACTGGACCTATGACACCCTGATGGCGCGGCAGGCTCATTGGCACCTGGTTGAACTGGAAATGGACAGCAGCAGGCCGAATGTCTTCTGGCCGGAGGTGCTGGGAATGGGCAGCCTGCCAGACAATGCAGAATACATTGAACTGAATTCCCTGAATGCCTTGTTGAGTGAGGCCAAGAAAATGCACCACTGCGTGCCTTCCTATATTGATCGCTGCATGGCCGGGGATGTCTGCATATTCCACTTGCAGATCAAAGGCCCGGTTCCACAGCGGGCTACGCTGGAGATCAGGAGAAGCGGTATACAAGGCTGGCAGGTCAGCCAGTTGAAAGGCCCATGCAATGCACCTGTTTCCAGCCAGTTGTGGAAGGCGGCCTTTCTGCTGGTCAGTCGCTTGGGATGAGAATTGGTCGGTGTTTCAGTTTTTGTGGGCTTGCTGAAAGGCGATTGCAGCCTTTTCCGGAAAATCACTCAGGGGAATTTCCTGTTGGTGGAAAATGATCATGTGTGCATAGAGTTCCGCCAGGATTGCGGCCTGCGGGCACAGGATCATGGTGTCTCTGGAAGAGGGGTGCTGAGACCGCCAATAGTTGATTGCCTGTTCAAGTTCAATAATTGAAACAGTGTGTAAGGTCGTGTTTGACATGGAAAAACCTGCGTGTTGTGTACTTGCCCAGTATAAATCAAAATACTGTTTAAATATACAGTATTGCAGGTGAAGCCAATAGGCAGACAGGTTGTTTTAGATCAGCCTTTTCAGGAACTCTGCAATTGCTTCAAGCTCCTCGCCACACACTGAATGGGCCATGGGGTAGGTATGCCATTCAACCTTGAAGCCTCTTTCTTTCAACAGGTTAACTGCTTTTTCCCCACGCGCCATCAATACGATGTCGTCCTGTACCCCGTGGGCTGCCAGCACGGGTACAGACAGGTTTGTGGAATTCAGTTCTGCCTCAAGACTGCTTTCGCAGGGCAAGTAGGTCGACAGGGCGATCAGTCCGCCCAGTCGGTGCTTGCCCCTCAGGCCCACCTGATAGGTAATTGCACCACCTTGTGAAAAACCGGCCAGCACGATCTGGTCGGGGCTGTAGCCCAGCGCGATTTGCGCTTCAATCACCTGCTCAACTTCAGCCTGGCTTTTTCTAAGGCCGTCTTCATCTTCCTGGCGCTGCAGGTCAACATTCCGGATGTCATACCAGGCGGGCATGATGTAACCACCATTGATGCTGACTGCAATATGAGGCGCATGTGGAAACACAAATCGGGTGGACGGTATACCAAGCTGGTGGAGTTCCTTCACAACTGGCACAAAATCATACCCGTCCGCACCCAGGCCATGCAGCCACACCACGCAGGCTTCGGGCCGGTTTCCGGTTTCGACGACCACGCATTCAAGCGGCAGGTTCATCATGAATTCCCTTCCGCTTTCTTTCGGATTGCATTTTTTGGACGAAAAGCCTTGATCACGTCTTCGTTGGTTTCCATGTAGGGGCCACCGATCAGGTCGATACAGTACGGTACGGCGGCGAATATGCCTTTCACCATGCTGTTGCCGGAAGCATCCTTCAAACCCTCCAGGGTTTCTGCAATCGCTTTTGGTTGACCGGGCAAATTCAGGATCAGACTTTCACCGCGGATCACTGCCACTTGTCGTGACAGTATTGCCGTGGGCACAAAATGCAGGCTGATCTGGCGCATCTGCTCTCCAAAGCCAGGCATTTCCTTATCTGCCACGGCCAGGGTGGCTTCCGGAGTGACATCCCGTTTTGCAGGGCCAGTACCGCCAGTGGTGCAGATCAGGTTGCATTGGTGAACATCAGCCAGTTGTTTCAGCGCGTTCTCGATTTCAGGCTGTTCATCCGGAATCAGGATGTCCACGAATTCAATTGGATTGAGTAGCGCGCTTTGAAACCACGCCTTCAGGCTGGGTATGCCCTGGTCCTGGTACACGCCAGCCGAAGCCCTGTCACTGACTGACACAAGTCCGATTTTTACCGGGTCAACATTCATGCTTCATCTGCCTCTGCTTTTTCTTCGATCAGGCGATAAATTATCTGGAACAGCTGCCGAAAGTTGCGGGGCGCTTTTTTTGCTGCGCGTTCCTGCACAGCCTGCCGGATTATCGGGTTCAGGTTTTCGCGAGCGGCGGCTGGATAGCTTTCGATGAAAGTGGCCAGCAAGCTGGGGTCTTCTATCAACCTGTCGCGCCACTGTTCAGCGGCATGCAGGTGCAGTACCTTCAGCTTTTGCTCGACAGTTTCACCATTCACCCATGCCTGGATTTCCTCGTGCTCTTCATCACGCATCAGCTTTCCGATGAACTGCATCTGCCGCTTTTTTGCGCCAAATGACTTGCACTTGTGAAACTCTGCAATCTCGATCAGCAGGCGTTCGCCTATGGGCGCACGTTTCACCTTCTCATAAGGCATCTCGCACAGGGTTTTGCCCAAATCCTGCAGGGCCAGCATGTCACGTTTCACAGCGGACTTGCTGGGGCGATCATATTCTTCAAACTCGCCCTGTTTGTCGTTTTCTGGTTCCATGGCCTGTATATTAGCCATTTTTGGCAGCTTTTTTTCAGGGCAATATGGGCTTCAGCTTTAAATCCGAGACATTTCAGGAATTAACCGACTATGCATTGAAAAAAGCCAGATCACTTGGCGCAACAGATTGCGCTGTCGACATCAGTGAAGCGGTGGGGCAGTCGATCAGTGTCCGAATGGGTGAGATTGAAACCATTGAGCACACCCGCGACAAGAGTTTTGGTGTCAGCGTATTTGTAGGCAAGAAACGCGGCAACGCATCATCCTCCGACTTCTCGATCGATGCAATTGATTCCGCAATCCGTGCAGCACTGGATATTGCAAAATACACGGCGGCTGACAAATTTGCCGGGCTTCCCGAAGAGTCTAATATTGCGAAGCGCCACCGTGATCTCGACCTTTATCACCCCTGGAATTTGAGCACAGCCAAAGCCGTTGAAAAGGCACTCGCCATGGAGCAGGCTGCCTTTGATGTCAGCAAGCAGATCCGCAATTCAGATGGTGCCAATGTATCGACAGAAAGTGGCCACTTCTTCGCTGCCAACAGCAAGGGTTTCAGTGGGGGTTATCCTTATTCACGGCACTCCATGTCGGTGTCGCCAATTGCGCAGGCCAAGAAATCCAAAGACAGCCCCATGCAGCGGGATTACTGGTATTCGTCTGAACGCAAGGCCAAAGACCTGGAGAAGCCAGCGAAAATCGGAGCATATGCAGCCCAGCGCGCACTGGCCAGGCTGGGTTCGAGGCCGATCAGCACCCGAAATTGCCCGGTCATTTTCGAAGCACCGATTGCCTCAAGCCTGATCAGTCATTATGTGGGTGCCGTATCCGGCACATCGCTGTACCGCAAGACAAGTTTTTTGCTTGATTCCCTGGGAAAGCCGGTGTGGGCACCCCATATCACGATCAAGGAAGATCCTTTCATCCTTGGCGCGCATGGAAGCTCTCCCTTTGATGAAGAGGGTGTAAAGGTGAAGGCCCGTACTGTGGTGAAGAAGGGCGTATGCAACGGCTACTTTCTTTCAAGTTATTCTGCGCGAAAGCTTGGCATGGAAACCACCGGCAATGCCGGTGGCACACACAACCTGATTCTCAGTTCGTCCCGCACGGTCGCAGGTGGTCTTGAAGGTTTGATGAAGGCGATGGGCACTGGCCTGCTGGTCACCGAGATGATGGGGCAGGGCGTGAACGGGGTTACAGGTGATTATTCCCGCGGTGCGTTTGGCTACTGGGTTGAAAATGGCGTTATTGTGCACCCGGTTGAGGAAATCACGATTGCCGGTAATCTGAAAGACATGCTGGCCAACATTGTGGCCATCGGTGACGACGCCAGCTGGCGGGGTAGCAAGCATGTGGGCAGTATTCTGCTTGAGTCCATGACTGTGGCCGGTAACTAAGGGAAGGGTACGAGCATGGAACGCCGTTCGTTTTTGAAAAAAGCGGGTATTACTGCGGCCGGTGGAGTGGCGGGTGTCGCCACGCACACCGCCAGTTTCGCGTCTGACAGCTCTCCGGTTGTACGTTGGCGCCTCACATCAAGTTTCCCCAAAAGCCTGGATGCACTGTGGGGCGCTGCGCCGCAGATCTCGAAGCGGGTTGCGGAATTGACTGGTGGCAAATTCGATATTCGCCCGTTCGCCGCAGGGGAAATCGTACCGGGTCTGCAGGTTCTTGATGCTGTGCAGCGCGGCACCGTGGAATGTGGTCATACGGCAGGCTATTACTACGTAGGCAAGGATGCAACTTTTGCCTTTGAGGCTGGATTGCCGTTTGGCTTGACAGCCCGCCAACAGAACGCCTGGCTGTACCACGGCGGTGGCCTGCAGATGATTCGCGATTTCCTGAAGGAGTACAACATCATCAGCTTTCCGGGAGGCAACACCGGTACCCAGATGGGAGGATGGTGGCGCAAGGAGGTCAAGAACCTGAATGACCTGCGAGGCATGAAGGTTCGCATTCCGGGTTTTGGCGGCAAAATCATGGCTGCCCTAGGCGCAGTGCCGCAAACAATCGCAGGTGGCGATATTTATCCGGCACTCGAGAAGGGCACCATTGATGCCGCCGAATGGGTTGGTCCATATGATGATGAAAAGCTTGGCTTTCAAAAAGTGGCAAAGTATTACTATTACCCGGGTTTCTGGGAACCAGGCCCCACGTTGAGCTTCTATGTGAATCTGGATGCGTGGAGCAAACTTCCGAAGAACTACCAGGCCGCGCTTGAAGTTGCCGCAGCAGAAGTGAATGTGTCCATG